>DMIX01000361.1 GCA_003451975.1 Propionibacteriaceae bacterium | reverse complement strand
GCGATACGTGAAGTGCACCGCCGAACTCGCCGAGGAGCACTTGACCCGCAGCTTGGTGCCGACCTTCTTGGAGCCGACCAACTTCGGCTTGCAGGCACGAACCTTGGCCGGTTTCACCCTGGTGAGGGTGATCGTCACATTGGTGCTCACAGTCGTGGTCGCCTGAGCCGGGCGGTAGCCGGGAGCCTTGGCAACCAAGGTGAGCGAGTCGTGGTGGGGAATCTGCGCAAATAGCCGGTACTCCCCGCGGGCACTGGTCGTCGCGCAGTTTGCTGAACCAGCGACGCAGACCCGCGCCTTCTTAACCGTCTCACCAGAAGTATTTGTCACAGTCCCGGACACGGTAGGAGCCGCCTGCAACTCGATGTCTGCTGCATCGGGCCAGGCGGGGCTACTCGCATCCAGCCACGAGAACTCGCTACTGGTGTACTGGGGATACCAGGTTTCCACCCACGACGAGTCATTGCTTCCCGGGCTCGCGTACACCTTGGCCGGAGACCTCACTCCACTGAGCGTGTAACCGCCACCGCCATCAGTGACATCGCAGATGCTGGTCAGCAACTCGCAGACCTTCACCCCGGACTGTGGGGTTCCCTGGAAAGTGACCGCTCCGCTGATGGTGTAGGTGTTCTCCTCGGCGACAGCAGGCTCAGCACCGACCACGGCCATAGCCGTAGTCAGCAGCGCGATCAGGCCCAATAGCCCGCCGCGTCGAAGCCAACGAAATGCTCGCATGAGAAAGATCCCCCCGATCTTTGTCGTGCAGGTGCCGGGTCTGTTCCCCCGAACAGACGTCCCCTAAAGGGTGACCCACACTGCGGCGATAGGCAAATGCCTGGAGCATTTCGGGTGTCGGGTCTCAACCATCGCTGCAGCCGTCGGCCCACTACCAGCGTCAGGGTCCGGCGATCCTCACCGACGAACAGTCCAACTGCTGTCGCCCCTCATCACGGGCTGCGTCGAGGCAGTTCAGCGGACGCGTTGAGTCGGCTTGCTGCGCACGATGATCTTCTGATCAACGACCATTGCGACCACGCGGACCTGAATGCGCTTGCGACGATCTTTGACCGTAAGTCGGTAGGTCTTGTGGGTCGCCCCGGCGATGCGATGCCCACCGCGGTACCACCGATAGGTGAGCTTCGCCGGGCTCGGGCTCCATCGTCCGGCGTTGACGCGGAGGACCTTACCCACCTGCTTCTTTCCCAGAACTTTCGGGGATCCAGCGGTGAGCGGTGCGGTCTGCTTGACGCGGTCGCTTCCGTCCACACCGTTGCCAGCGAGCGTCGTCAATGCATGCACGGAGATGTTGATGCCCGTGACCGCCTGCCCCGGGTGCACGGGAAGGTACTGGTGCGCGGTTGAACTGCCATAGGTGTAATCGGTCGGCATGAACAGCGCGGCCTGCGCTTCATCGGCCGGGAAAACGGTGGGCAGCGCCTCGTTGAATCCTGCGCCCCGGTCCCAACCAACCACATTGGTCAGGGTGTAGTGGCCGTTGTCATCAGTGGTGGCGCAATTAGAATCCGGACCACCTTCACAGACCCTGGCGTTGGCCAAAGGGCGGCGGTGCTGATTCACCGAATCGTCATAGATGGTGACGGTGCCACTGATCTTCATTCCAGCACCATCCTCGGCCTGGGCTGGCAACGCCGGAACGGCGGCCAGCCCCAGAGCCAAGAAGGCGATCAAGCCGGCCAGACGGCCGCGCTTGAACACATCGACACGCTTCAAAAGATCCCCCCGGTTGTCTTTCGACTTGCGTCGCGCCCAGATTCCCCCGAACGGGCGTTACAAGAAGAGTGCCCGATCATTTCGCGTAGTGCAACGCGACTACGCAAGAGTATCGTCACCCGGACGAGTGACACCGGGGTGCCGCCGTCCTGCCTATCGCCTCCACAACGTGAATCGCGCCGTGGTCACTTCACCTTCGCCGTGGCCTTCGAGGTCTTGGTGACGGCCGTGTAGCCGGTCTTGCTCCCGGTCACTTTCACCGTGACCTTCTTGCCCCGGTACTTCTTGGCGATCTTGTAGCTGCTCTTGGTGGCCTTGGAGATCTTCTTGCCGTTGGCGTACCACTGGTACCGCACCGTGACCGGTGTCGGACCCCACGAGCCCGCCTTGGCTGTGAGTTTCGAGCCGACCTTGGCCTTGCCTGAGATCACCGGGGTCTTCGCCGACAAGGTGCCGGCGGTGACCGCCGCCGTCTTGGCCGAGGTCTTCACGAGCGTGGCATAACCCACAGCAGTGCCGGTCACCTCCACGGTGATCGTCTTTCCGAGCTGAGCAGGCTGCACCACGAAACTGGAGGCGGTCGCACCGGAGATGACCGCATTGGAGGCGAACCACCGGTAGGTCAAGGACACCCCGGGCGGAGTCCACAGGCCCGGCGTCGCCGTCAGACGGGAGCCCACCTTGGCAGTACCGCTGAGCTGCGGCACCGACCCGGTGGCCACGGCTGCCGCGACGACCCCGGTGCTGTCCGAGGTCGCCGAGTCGTCCACGTAGCCGGCCTTGGTGCCGTCGACCTTCACGGCGATCGCCTTGCCCAGGTCGCCGGGCAACACGGTGTAGGTCGATCCAGCAGCACCGGCCACGGGCGTCCCGTTGACGAGCCAGGTGTAGCTGAAGCTCACCCCTTCAGGCTGCCATCCGGTCACTGTTGCGGTGAGTTTCGCACCCACGGTTGGTTCTCCGGTGATTGTGGGCTTGACCGGATGCATATTCGCCTTGGCAACGGCTTCGGTGGCAGCTGAGGAAACCGTGGCAGGCGCATACCCAGTCCTGGTGCCGGTTACCTTGACCGAGATGGCGTGGGTGGCATCGGCTGCCACCACATCGTAAGTCGCAGCAGTGGCCCCATCAATCGCGGCGCTGCCGCGGTACCACTGGTAGGTGAAGCCATCTTGCAGGGGAGTCCAGTCGGCAACGTTCGCAGTCAGCACACTGCCCAGCGAGATCACTGCAGTGTCGCTGGAGATTGTCGGGACCGGAGTCTGAGTGAAGTCCGGCCGAACGATCTCCAGATCGAGTGTGTGGATGCCGACCTGGGAAAGATCGATCTGTTTGAGGTCGGTCGCGGTCTCGGCGAGGGTGCCGTCGCTGTGGAGGTAGTACATCGCACCTTCGGCATAGACCGAGACGGTGTACGTCGTCGGCTGCAATCCGTCGGTCAAGTCACTGATTCGATAAGACCCGTCCGGCCCGGTGTCGCTGCTGGACACCCCGGAGAAGGACGGGTCGACCGGCGTAAGCCGCACCTGGGCGTGCTCGACGGGATTCCTCAAGGAATCCGAGATTGTCCCGGTGAGCTCAATACCCAAAGTCAACTCGAAACTCGGGTGAAGCGTGGCGTAGGCGCTGAGCGAAACCACCCTGGCATCGGCCACATCAATAGCCCCCGAATACCACTGGCTGATGAGCGTACTGGACGCCGGCGGCACAGCCCGGAGGTAGTAGTCGCCTGGATTCACGATGAAGGAGAAGTCGCCGCTCTCGTCGACGGTGACGGTCTGGATTGGGCTGGCGCCAGGATCGACGTACACAGAGACCTGCGTGCCGTCCACCGGCAACGCGCTGCCGGTGGGCGCTAGGACCGAGCCAGCGATCTCCGCGATCCGAGGAGCCGATTCCGGCAACTGGAGGTTGCGTGTCTGAATCGGTTGGCTGCCAAAGTCGAGTGGCGCTGCGTCCGCTGCTGCGGTGGAGAGCGTGCCGGACGCGGCCAGATAGTAGGTCGCATCACCGGCTGTCTCGACCACGATTTCGTAGGTGGTCGCAGAGGTCCAGGAGCCGAAGCCGTCCACCTCATAGCTGCCGTCGTCCTGCGTGCCCGAGCAACTCCCAGTGTCGGTGTGTTGCCACACGTAGAGGCAGACCATGGCGTTTTCTACTCCGGCGCCCGAAGAATCGGTGAGAATTCCGTTGACGCGGCGTTCCGGGGCCAGCGTGAACCACACATCGCTGACATCGCTTGCATGCACCTCAACCGATTGCGCTTCATCGCTGCTGGTCGCCGAGTACCACCACATCTCGGCCCAATTGGTGGTCGTGGGTGGTGTGGCTTTGACGAAGTAGAAACCTGTTGGCAAGACGAAATCAACCGACGGCTCGTCTTCGGTCGAGGTCACAGTCGTTGAAACAATGGGAGTCTCGTCTTCGGGGGAGGCATACACCGAGATCTTCGTCCCGGCCACCGACACATATGCCTCATCGATGATCGCGGAAACCGAGACTCGTAGTGTGCCCGTTTCCGGATCGGCCGCCTGCGCCCCGGGGGACAGCCCCAGCAGGAGCGCCAGGCTTGCTACGAATGCGCTGACCAACCTCAATAAAGAGCCCTGTGAATACGACAACTTTCCAGACATGGCACAACCCCCCGAGTACTCCCACATCGTGCCGATGTGACCAACTCGGCAAAGTATCGTGCACCAAACACCCTGGGTGAAAGGTGTTCTCGAAAACTCCAACACATTTCGGACAGATTCGTCGAAGATCGGCCGGGACGACTACCGGTGCGCAGTAGCTACTACTTCACCTTCGCGGTTGCTTTGGATTTCTTGATCACGGTGGTGTAGCCGCTCTTGACTCCAGTCACCGCCACCGTGATCTTCTTGCCTTTGTATTTCTTGGCGATCTTGTAGCTGCTCTTGGTGGCCTTGGAGATCTTCTTGCCGTTGGCGTACCACTGATAGCGCACCGTGACCGGCGCCGGACCCCAGGTACCCGGCTTGGCCTTCAGTGTCTTGCCGACCTTGGCCTTGCCCGAAATCACCGGAGTCTTCGCCGACAAGGTACCGGGAGCCACCGCGACCGTGGGCGAGGAGGTCGTCGTGATGGTCGCGGTGCCATTGAGCCAGCCGGTCACCGCCACCGTCATCGACTTTCCGCGCTGGGCCGGAGTAAGAACGAAGGTCGATGAGGTTGCTCCGGAGATCTTCGCTTCGGCGGCGTACCACTGATAGCGCAACACGACCTCTGATGGTGACCACATGCCGGGGACGGCCGTCAGCCGCTGACCGACCTTCGCGGTGCCCGAGATCCTCGGATTGGCACCGGAGACGATGGTGAGCGCCTCGGGCACTTCTTCGGTAGCGGCCGACGCCTTGGTCGCGGTCTGGTAACCCGCTTTGGTGCCGGTGACCTTGACGGTGATGCTGCGTCCGCGATCAGCCTCGGTGACGGTGTAGCTGGTTGCGGTGGCACCGGAAATGATCTGGTCACCGCGGTACCACTGATAGGACAGCGATACCGGTGCGGGCCCCCACGCGCCGACCGCGGTGGTGAGGGTGTTCCCGACGTCCGGGGTTCCGGTGATTCGGGGAGCCGGTGCGGAGCTGAACTCCCACTTGTCAAAGGTGAAGTCGATGTTGTTCACCGATCCGCTGGGAGCGAGTTCAAGCAGTTCGGCGCTGGTTCCCGCAGTCGTGTGCCACAGAGTCCGCGACTTACCGACGCAGCCGTCACGGGGCGTCCACAACCCGGTGCACAGGCTCGCCTGGACGAAGTAAGTGCCCGGCAGAACGCTCAGTTCGTAATCGCCGTGAGCGTCGACAGCCACCGTCTGGTTGTCCGAGCCGCCGCTGGCAAAGGCGGACACGCTGAGATGGCCATTGAAGCCCGTGTTGTCGGCCACCTGCCCCGAAATCGTGCCGTTGCCGACATGGAAGCTGAGCTTCGGGACGATGGTTGTCGCCACGTCGGCATCCAACAGGACTGCCGTGGCGGCCGCTTCAGAGGCCGCGTCCTGCCACCATTCGTTGTCGATGGCACCGCCCTGAAATCCGATCTTCACCCGACCGGCCGGAAGGCCGCTGATCTGACGGATCCGTCCATCGGGCGCGATGGTCTGTTTCCGCAGTTGGGCGCCACTGTCAGCGTCGGTGACCACCATCGTGATGCCGGTGGCGCTGTACTCCGCAGTCGGGGCCACCACCATGACGTTGAGGCGGCCATAGGGGGTCAGGGTGATGGTGCCGACGTCGGTGAGCTCGCCCAGTGACACAACGATGTCGTTGCGGGTTTCGGAGACGAACCCATCGGCTTCCACCTTGACCCCGACCGTGTCCTCTCCCAAGCCATCGATACGCCACAGGCCGTCGGCGTCGGTGGTGGTGTACTCGCTGCCGCCGGAGCTGTCGGCGATGGTGACGTCGGCTCCTGCAATGGGGATGCCGTCAGAGCCCACCACCCGACCGCTCAATCCACCACCGGCGACCAGGGTGAGGTCCAGGTCGGAGATGTCGGAGTCGATGGCGATCGGAGCACCCACCTGCCGCAGGGTTCCCAGGACGTCGGATTTGTCGACCATCACCCCATAGCTGCCGGCCAGCACGGTGGTGGTGAAGTGCCCAGCCGCATCCGGTGTAACCGAGCGGGGCTGCAGCACACTGCTGGTCGGCAGCAGCGTGACCGTCGGGAAGGCCACCCCGGCCGGAACCGCCGCACCGCCCGGCAGCGAGAGCGTGCCACTCACCGTGACACGGGTTGGCGGCACCGCGAGGTCGATTCCGGTGAGATTGGCATCACTGATCGTGACGACCGAGGCCCATTGCGGCACTTCCGCGTTCGGGTACCACAGCTCGACATCGCTGGTTTCCAGGTAGAGCTTGTAGTCGCCAGGACTCAGCGAGCGCACCGTGTAGGAATGCTCGCCAGCGGCGAGATTGCGCAACTCATGGGTGTAGACCGACTGGCCGCTGTCGGCGTCCACCACAGTGAGCTGTGTCGAGGCCTCCGCCTGCGGCAGCGTCAGCGTGCCGGCCAGCGAATACGTCGGTGGCGTGGACTTCTCGACCGCGACGTTCTTGGTGGTGGTCTCGCCGTTGTAGATGACGACCCCCGGGTAGCGCTGCGTCCAGGTGTCGTCGACCGTCACGACCACCGTGTAGGTGCCGGGCGCGAGTTGGGCGTCGATCTCCTGGGATATTCCCGACCCCGAGGAGTAGGAGCCCTTCACCTGCACGCCGCGGCTGTCGAGGATGCTCACCTCAAGAGTTTCGGGATCGCTGAACGCGCTGAGATCGATCGATCCGGTCAGGGTTCCCAGGCCGGGAAGTTCGATGTTCTGGGTTGTGGCACCGGCCACGGTGATCGTGGCCGGGCTGCATTCATCCAGGGCGTCCGGGCCACAGATGGCGGCACCATTCACCGTCACCGCCACCGAGTAGGTGTCCGGCGCAAGCCAGAACGCGAAGTTTCCCGCATCGGTGTCGCTGGCAGCGGCATTGCGGCCAGAACCGGTCAAAGTCACATAGGAATGGTCGACCGGCGTACTGCCAGTCAGGACCACACCACTGAGCTCGGGCTGAGGGGTGAGTGCCAACTCCAGCCCCGAGACGGTCTCACCGTCACCGACGGTCACCGGCACCCGCTCGCCGTCCGCGAAACGCGACGCAGTTCCCTGCACCTCGTACTCACCGGGCCAGATACCGCTCAAGGTGAAGGAGGGGCCGAACGATGTCGTGACCTGCTTGCCGTTGACGTCGTAGAGGACCGCGTAGCCGCCCCAGGTCGACAGGTCGGGATCGGTGCTGACCGTCTTTCCGGTGATGGTGCCTGGACGCAGCAGCGTCAGCGGATCCAAGGTCACCGACTTTCCCTCCGATACCCGAACCAGCGTCGCGGCACTGGGTTGGGCCACGCCGGGGTAGTACGACAGCAAGAAGCCGGTACCGGCGGCGCTCAGGACGTACCGCGCCGGCGCGAGGCCGGTGAACGTGTAGGTTCCAGCCGTGGTCGTTTCAGTGGCGTCCACACACATCACCCCGTCGGCGCACAGCGTCAAGGACGCGTCGGAAATCGCCGCACCGGCGTGATCCCGAACCGAGATCGTGACCGAGGCGGCAGCGGACAACCGCACCGGGCCGAGGTCAACGCTGGCCCCGGAATCGAGCCAGCGCGAACGTNNTCCGTCCATACTGAAGGCCAGCGTCCAGGCCTTGTCTGCAGGCAGGTCGGGCAGGACGAAGTGGCCGGCTTCGTCGGTCTCGACGGTCACCGGAGTCTCGCGAGCACTGGTTGCCGTGACAGTGACGCCACTGAGTGGGTCTGCGCTGGTGTCGACCACCGTGCCGGTCACCATGCCGGGCTCGGACTTGGTCAAGGTGACTTGCTCCAGTTCGAGGATGCCGTCACCGACCTGGGCCGACACCTGCAC
>DMIX01000080.1 GCA_003451975.1 Propionibacteriaceae bacterium | reverse complement strand
CCCTGGTCGTCCCGGTGAACAGATCAAGGGCGCTTTGGGCATCGACCGCGGCCAACACCGATCCCAGTTCTGTGACGAGCCGTCTTTTCGAGCCGAGGTATTTGATCATGCCAACACGGCATTGCCGTTGGCCTTTCCGCCCCGAAACCGCACTCGCCACCACCTCCTTTTCTCGAGCATAAGCCACCGACGGGTAACTACTGAGTTACGACAACGCTCGGAGTTGGTTCCCTACCGTGGTGGAGGCCATGATGGAACGATGCAGATCATTGGGGTCGAAGTCGCCGGGGGCCCTCCGGTGTTCACCGATCCGCTACCGCACGGCGGCGACCCCTACCGGCTTGCCTGGCAGCACGGCTACCGCATGATTCGGCCGCTCTCGGTCACCGGGCGCTCCCCTGACTTGTCGCTCACCGTGCAAGTCGGTCGCCACGGACGCAGCGCCGAGCTGCCTCCGCAGCGAACTCGGTCGATCGACCCGGAGTTGGATCTCAGCCAGGAGCCTGAACCACTGGTGCGGCAACGGGTGGCCGCCTATGGCATCGTGCTGTCCCATCGCGGCTTGTTGGCCACCCAGTTCTCCGAACTGACGGCAGTGCCTGGGCTGTGGGGGCTTCCCGGCGGCGGGATTCAGCGCGATGAGAGCCCGGCCCGGGCCCTACTGCGCGAAGTGATGGAAGAGACCGGCCAGCGGGTGCAGATCGAGCAGCTGCTTGATGTGCAGACCGATCACTGGATCGGCCGTTCGCCGTCACGGGTGGTCGAGAACTTCCATGCGGTTCGCATCATCTATGCCGCGGTGTGCACGGCACCAACCGATCCGGTGGTGAACGACGTCGGTGGCACCACCGCCGCGTCGGCCTGGATGAGCCCGGAAACCTGGGAGGACCAGCCCTGGTCGATGTGGGCCAAGGTCATGCTGGAGCGCCATCTGACCGACCGTCGCAGCGGGACCGCCCTGAACTGAGTGCGCACTGTCACCGGACCCGACGAGGGCCGCCTTCCTCTAGGGAAGACGACCCCCGTGCGGTGTCAGGAGACTATGCGGCTAGTTACGCAGGTAGGACAGCAGTCGCAGCATTTCGACGTAGAGCCACACCAAGGTCACGGTGAGCCCGAAAGCGGCCCGCCACGACTCGGACGCGTCAGCGCCGGCCGCGATGCCCTGCTCGACGTAGTCGAAGTCGAGGATCAGGTTGAACACGGCCAAGCCGATGCCGATGGCCGAGATGCCCAGCAGCAGCGCGAGGTTGCCGTGGCCGAACAGGAAGTTCACCCCGAACATCGACATGACGAAGTTCACCAACAGCAGGCCGGCGTAGGCGATGGTGCCGATGAAGACCACCTTGCGGAACCTGCTGGTGACCCGGATCCGGAACAACTTGTAGGCACCCAAAGTGGCCAGGGCGGCCACCACAGTAGCCATCAGAGCCGCCGGAACGATGCCGTCCCACAGCGACTCATACATCTTCGAAACCGCACCGATGAACACACCTTCGATGGCCGCGTAGGCCAGCACGAAAGCCGGGTTCACCTTGCGCCGGAAGCTCACGAAGAGCACCGGCACGAAGGAGCCCAGAGCGCCGATGATCAGCGCCGGCAGCAGGAACTGGGCGGGCATGAACATGAAGGTCACCACGGCAACGGCGGCGAGGGTGCCCATGGTGACGGCCGTCTTGGTGAGCACGTCCTCGATGGTCATCCGACCGGCGATGGCCGGCGGGGGTGCGAACTGAGCCGCGTTGGGGTCCCCGTAGCCGGGCGCGGCGCCCGGCTGGGCGTAGGTCTGGCCGGGATAGGGCTGGCCAATGTAGGGCTGACCCTGGTTCTGCCCGGGATAAGCCTGCTGTGGCTGGTTCGGCGCCATCCACGCGTCCGGCTTGGACAGGATCGGGTTGTTGCTCCGCATCTCATTCCTCCTTGTTGGGCGGCGGCGTACCGTCGTCGTCCTCAATGGTAGGCAACAAACCCGAATACTGGCTTGTTCCGGGCTTGTGCTCCGGTCAGGCGGTGGCAGAGAAGCGGAATGCCCGCACGATCTGCACCACACCCATGACGGCCAAAGCGATGCCCAGCACCCAGACCAGCACCACGATGTAGAGCGGCGAGAACAGCAGCACGATGCCGGCCACGATGCTCAGTGCGGCGTAGAAGATCGTCCACGCCTTGGAGGCGGCATCCTTCACCAGCGTCAGCGCAACGATGCCCTCGACGATCCAGGCGATCCCGACCACGATGCCCACCGCAATGGCCAGCACTTTCGCCGCCGGCTGCAGGTTGACGAAAGCGACGATCGCCACGATGACGAATAGCGCGCCGGAGGCCAGATAGCCCGTCCGCGGCCAGCCGCCGATCTTGCGGGAGAAGATGCCGATCGCCAAGTTCACGATTCCGGCGATCAGAGCATAGGCGGCGATGATCCAGGTGACCACGACGGCCGTGATGCCTGGCCAAAACAGCAGCGCCAACCCAATGACCAGGGCTACCAAGCCCCCGATTCCGAGCGCGGCGCGGATTCCATTGCTGACCGAGTTGTCCATGTCGGTGAAGTCGGCCTCGAAGTAGCTGGCGGGCATAGCAATACCTCCTGATGAATTTGGCATCTCCAGTCAAGCAGAACTCAGGCCAGGCGGCCGGGATTCCGCAGATCCCGCCGCGGGGTTGCGGGCGGCTAGGCCCAGATACCTCGATGCATCACGCGGGCCACCATCAGCTCCGAATCCAACTCCACCAGGTCAGCGCGTCGCTGCGGAGTCAGCCGCCCCACGGTGGTCAACGACAGATAGTCCGAGGGCGTCGCGGTTGCGGCACGTACGGCCTGGGCCAGGCCGAGCCCGGCTGCCACGGCGTTGCGGACGGCCTGGTCCAAGGTGAGCGTGGATCCAGCGATGGTGTCGGTGCCGGCGATGCGAGCCACGCCGTCACGGACTTGCACCGCAAGATCACCGAGCTGGTAGTCGCCGTCCTCAGCGGCCGCGGCAGCCATCGCATCGGTGACGAACACCACCCGCCCAGGCCCGGTCCCAGCGACGAAGGCAACCAACTCAGGTCGCACATGTACTCCGTCGGCGATCAGTTCCAGGTAGACCCGCTGATCCCGCCACAGCGCCAGAATGGGCCCCGGTTGGCGATGCCGCAGCGGTGCCATGGCGTTGAACAGATGCGTCGCGCCAGTGGCACCGGCTTCGATAGCGGCCACACAGGTGTCGTAGTCGACGGCGGTGTGCCCGATCGCAGCGACCACGTCAGCGGCGCGCATCAGCGCGATGGAGTCCAGAGCATGAGCCCGTTCGGGAGCGATGGTGACCATTCGGATCGCACCGCGGCCTGCCGCCAGCAAGGCGGCCACCTCGTCAGGAATCGGGTCGGTGAGCAATTCGGCGCGGTGAGCCCCCTTGTACTCCTCGGCGAGCCAAGGCCCTTCCAGATGGATACCGGCCAGTTCCCCGGAATCGACCAAAGTCGCCAGACCGGCGATCTGTCGCTTCAGGTCGGCCATGGTGCCGGTGACCAGGGACGCCACCATGGTGGTAGTACCCCGTCGGCGGTGCGCTGCCAGCACCTGTCGAGCCTGGACCGGGTCTTCGGTGACGAAGGACGCACCACCGCCACCGTGACTGTGCACATCGACGAACCCCGGGGCCAGGATGCCGGACACGTGCTCATCCACCGCTGCGGGCGACTCGCCAACGCCGGTGGCCGTGATCCACTCCCCCGTGATCTGCAGCCAGCCCGCGACCGGTTCGGTGACGTCGGGGAACAGTATCCGATCGGCGGAAAGCAGCATCACAGCTCCCGTCGCTGCCACGGTGGCAGGTTGGCGGAGGTCTGGCGGTAGTGGGCGGCGAATGCCGGCTCCCCGGCTGCGTCGTCGTCGATCGCCCTGGCATGGCGGGCGTCCCTGCCGGTGCCCGACCCTGGCGTGAGGCAGTGGTGGGCACAGTGACCGATGATGACTTCCATTTTCCACTCTCATGGTCGACGCCGTCGACCTCGACGACGCTTCAGGACCGTATGGCAGCCTTGCGGTTCCCATCTTCCCATTCTCGATCACGGCCGTGGGTGGTTGCGCCACCTGGGTCCCAGCAGCGATCTCGGCAGCACTGCGACTGGGGTGCGGAATCGGCAGAGCGACCGATCAGGGCAGGGAGTCGGTGCCGAAGGTGTTGTACCAATCGGCGGCGAACACGGTGACCGCCTCGCGAACATCGGGTGCAGACAGGGCAGCCCGCAGCAGCATCGGGGAGAGTGTGACCGCGGCGGCGCCGGCTTCGAAGGCCGCAGACACCTGGGCCACGTTTTTGAAGCTCGCCGCCACGATTCTGCAGTCGGCGCCCTGGCGATCAATGAACGTCGACAGCGCCCTGATCGTCGAGACGGTGTCGATGTCCAGGCTCTCCATGCGGTTGAAGTAGGGCGCGACATAGTTGGCACCGGCGGCGATCGCGAGGATGCCCTGGGTCTTGGAGTAGACCGCCGTTGCCGTCACGTGGACCCCTTCGTCACGCAGCAGCCGCATCGCTTGGATGCCGGGCTCGGTGGTCGGGATCTTGACGTAGATCTGGTCGTCGATCATCTCCAGCAGACGATGCGCGTCGGCGATGATGCCTGCGACATCCTGGGCGAGCACCTGCACGTGGAGCGTGCGATCGAAGCCGATAATCTCTCGGATTCGGCGAAAGTGGGGGTAGAAGTCGATGCGTCCCTCAGCTTTGAGGATGGACGGGTTGGTCGTCACTCCATCGACCGGATAGATCGGCGTCATTGCCGCAAGGTCGGCGAGGTTGGCGGTGTCGAACAGAATTTCCATGGTTCCTCGATGGTCATGGGGAGGGCATCTCCATGGTGACATCACGAAGACAGCCCCGACTGAGCATCCAAAAACGCGCCGGTCGCGGCCTGGGAACAGGACGTGTGCCCGCCCCGGCCTGCGGTGGTCGGCAACAATGCCCATCTATTTGCACTGACCGGTCAGTCCAATTAGAGTAGGGCTGACGCTAAGGAGCATTCCCTCGTGAGTTCGACCACCATTCACCCCAGTCACAGCCTCGAAGATCGCGATCCCCACCTCACCGCGGAGACCCCCACCGCGACACCGTCGATCATTCGCGCTTCCGCCCTGCAACTCGACGGCAACCGAGGACGTATCTACGGCCCGCTTGACCTCGACATCGCACCCGGCACCCTCACGCTGATCACCGGACGTGCCGGCAGCGGCAAGACCTCCCTGCTGCTCACACTGGTCGGCCGCATGCGCGCCAACCGGGGCTGCGCCCTGACCGTGCTGGGGCGGGCGTTACCGGCTCGAGCTCGCGGAGTGCAGCGGCGCAGCGCAGCAGTCGGCATTCACGGCTTGGACGATCTCGACGAGGTGGTCACTGTGGCTGCCGCCGTCCGCGAACGCGAAGCCTGGCTGGCACCGTGGTAGCGCGTGGTCGGCACCCCCGACGATGACCGGGTCGCCGCGGTCTGCGAGCCGGTCTTCGGCGACACTCCCGCACCAGCAGCCAAGGAGTTCGTCCATGAACTCGACGAGGCCGACAACCTCCTCCTGCGCATCGCCTTGGCACTGCTCAGCGAACCCGAACTGATCGTCGTCGACGACATCGACTCTCTGTATGACACCGACGGACGCCGGCGCGTGTGGGAAGCCCTGCACGGGTTGACCGACCAGGGGCTGACCGTCATCGTCGCCGCCGCAAGCGCCAGCGAGCTTTCTCGCCTCGGCTGGGCGCAACTGCCCAACCACATCAACCTCAGTGCCAACCACTGACCACACCGAAACGAACCGGAATCACGATGTTTGCCTGGACCTCACACGGAACCGAACTCAAACGGTTCTATCGCCAACCCATCACCCGCGCCGCCTTGGCGGTGATGCTGCTCATCCCGCTGCTGTACGGC
>DMIX01000402.1 GCA_003451975.1 Propionibacteriaceae bacterium | reverse complement strand
TGACCCCGCGCACGGCGAGGGTTCAAGTCATCCGCTCCACGCTTCCAGTGGGGTTCAGCAACGAAGCCCAGCCCTATCGGCATCTGGGAACCGAGACCACCCTGGTCGAACAGGGAGCACTGATTCTCGGACGCGCGGGTCGACGGGTGGAGTTGTCAGCAGGCGATACCGCAACCTACGACTGTTCGCAGCCACACTGGTGGGCGAACGGTCACGACGAACCCACGATCGTCATCGGTGTGGTCGTCCCGCTGGAGCAGTGAGCCCCGCTCTCACACCTTGAGCAGCTTTGTCACGGTTGGATTTCGACATCGGTGCTGCTGTTGGCGCGGCCAAGTTGGTGCCACATAATGATCGAGGCATCATCAAAATGATGGGGCTTCGACACTCGGCTGAATGGAAACACTATGAAACGCACAGCCATTGCGGGCATCGCGGGGTTGGCCGCGGCCCTGCTCTTGAGCGGTTGTGGAGCGTCCGGCACGCCGTCGGCGCAGGCAGATCCGAATGCGACCTTGGTAGCAGCTATCGGTGGGGAACCGGACAAGCTCGATCCGCAAAGCACCACCTCCTATTTCGCCTTCGAGGTGTTGGAGAATGTCTTCGACACCCTCGTGGAGCCTGACCAGAACCTTGACATGCAGCCGGCGCTGGCCGAGTCGTGGACTGTCAGCGATGATCAGTTGACGTGGACCTTCACCCTGCGTCAGGGCGTGAAGTTCCAGGATGGATCGGACTTCACCAGCGCGGACGTGGTCTACTCCTATCGGCGCATCATCGACGAGAAGCTTGCCAACGCCTGGCGGCTCAGCGCGATCACAGACATCAGTGCACCTGACGCCAGCACCGTGGTGATCACCGTCGGGCAGCCGACCCCCAATCTGTTGTCCTCCCTGGGTGGATTCAAAGGCATGGCCATTGTGAGCAAGGCCAATGTCGACAGCAAGAAGATCAACACCGCCCCGGTGGGCACTGGCCCGTTCTCGGTGGCCGAGTATGTCTCTGGTGACCACATCACCCTCGATGCCAACCCCAGCTATTGGGGCGGCGCTCCGAAGGTGGCCAAAGTCGAGTTCCGCTTCATCAGTGAGTCGGCGACCGCGCTGGCCGCCTTGCGCAGCGGCGACGTCCAGTGGACCGATGTGGTGCCGACCCAGCAGGTGAGCACCCTGCAGTCGGATTCTTCGGTGACGTTGGGACTGGCGCCGTCCAATGACTACTGGTACCTGGCTCTGAATGAGGCCCGCAAGCCTTGGTCGGATGTCCGGGTGCGGCAGGCGATCGCCTACGCCATCGATCGCGATGCCATCGTGCAGGCGGTCAGCTACGGCACGGCAGTGAAGAACCAGCTCGCGATTCCGAAGACGAGCAAGTGGTACACCGAATACGCACCCTTCAGCACCGACCTGGAGAAGGCGAAGGCGTTGATGGCCGAAGCCGGGTACACCGGTGGCAAGCTCGACCTGCTCGCCACCAAGGATTACCCCCAGACGGTGACCGCCGCGGAGATCATCGCCGCCAATCTGAAGCCCCTGGGCATCGAGGTGAGCATTCGAAAGCCGGACTTCTCCACCTGGTTGGACGATGAGGGCAAGGGCAACTTCGACATGTTCATGCTGGGTTGGCTGGGCAACATCGATCCGGACGACTTCTACTACGCTCAGCATCACAGCAAGGGTGTGAACAACTTCCAGAAGTTCTCCAACGCCGAGGTCGACACGTTGTTGGATGCTGGACGTGTCGAAACCGATCCGGCCAAGCGCAAGGATCTGTACGCTCAGGCCGCGAAGATCATCGCCGATGAGGTCAGCTATGCCTACCTGTACAACCCGGCCGTGATCCAGGTGTGGTCGCCGTCATTGCAGGACTACACCACCCGCTCGGATCGCGCGATTCGATTCCGGACGGCGTACCTGACCAAGTGATTGATTCTCACCCGACGGGCAGGAGAGGGGTATGCGTGTGAGTTTGGGCTCTGTGGCCCGCTTCATGGGTACCCGTCTCCTGTCCTCGGCCATCGTGCTCTTCGGCGTGGTGGTCGTGGTCTTTGCGCTCATCCAGTTGGTTCCCGGTGATCCGGTGCGACTGGCTCTGGGCACCCGATTCGATCAAGAGGCCTACGATGCGCTGCGGGCAGCCTCCGGTCTGGATCGGCCCTTGGTCGAACAGTTCTTCAGCTACCTGGGCGGAGTGTTGACCGGAGATCTCGGCGTGAGCTTCCGCAACGGCCAACCCGTGGTGGAGATCCTGCTTTCGCGGCTGCCGGCAACGGTTTCGTTGGCGATTCCGGGGCTGCTGATCGCATTGCTGATTGCGGTGCCGGCCGGAATCTGGTCGGCGCTCCATGAGGGGAAGGTCAGCGACGGAATCGTACGAGTCGCCAGCCAGGCCGGCGTGTCGATTCCGGACTTCTGGTTGGGCCTGCTGCTGATTTCGCTGTTCGCGGTGCGCTTGGGGTGGCTGCCGTCCAGCGGCTACGTTCCCATCGCCACCGACCCGGCGCAATGGCTTCGTCAAGTGGTACTGCCGGCGACGACGGTGGGCATCGTGGCCGGGGCCATCATGACCCGCTATATCCGCGCCGCGGTGCTGGAAGTCGCCCATGCTGGGTTCGTGCGCACCGCAGTGTCCAAGGGGCTAGCACCGGGCAGGGTCACCTTCGCCCACATCGTCCGCAACGCGTTGGTGCCGGTGTTGACCATCACCGGAATTCAGCTCGCCACCATTCTGGGCGGCGTGATCGTGGTGGAAGTCGTCTTCGCCTGGCCGGGACTGGGCCGCCTGGTCTACGACGCCGTGGCGGCCCGGGACTACCCGGTGATCCAAGGCGCGGTGTTGCTGATCGCGATGATCTTCTTGGCCGTCAACCTGGTGGTGGATGCTCTTTACGCATTGGTCGACCCGAGGATTCGATTGGCATGAGCGCAGAATCACTCACCGCGGAACCAGCGACCACTCGGTTCAGTTCCTGGCGGCTACTGGCGTCCAATCCGGTGACGGTGGCCAGCATCGTGGTGTTGGGACTGATCATCGCCGGTGCGCTGCTGGCGCCCTGGCTAGCGCCCTACGGCGCCAACGAGATCAATGTGGCCAATCAGTTGCAGCCCCCGAGTGTCGAGCACTGGTTCGGAACCGACGATCTGGGCCGGGACATCTTCTCCCGGGTAATCCTGGCCGCCGGCACCTCGCTGACGATCGCTTTCGCGGCCGTTGGATTCGCGCTGCTGGTCGGCGGCGGCATCGGCATCGTGTCGGGCTACTTCGGAGGCCCCACCGACGCGGTGTTGATGCGAGTGGTCGACATCATGTTCGCCTTCCCGGTGTTGTTACTGGCGCTGGCTATCGTCGCGATCTTCCAGCCAGGGATTCCCACCACGATTATCGCCATCGGCGTGGTATACACCCCGATCTTCGCGCGGGTCGCGCGGGGCAGTGCGCTGTCGGTGCGCACCTCACCGTTCGTCCAGGTTTCGCAGACCATGGGCACTCCGGCGGTGAGCATCCTGGGACGCCACGTGCTGCCCAATATCTCGGGCCCACTGATCGTGCAGACGTCACTCTCGTTGGCCTTCGCCATCCTGTCCGAGGCGGCACTGTCCTTCCTGGGACTGGGGGTGCAGCCGCCGGATCCCTCCTGGGGAGGCATGATCTTCACCGCTCAAGGATTCCTGGGATTGGCGTGGTGGATGGCGATCTTTCCTGGTGCGGCCATCTTCGTGACCGCCTTGGCGTTCAACCTGGTCGGCGACGGCCTGCGGGATGTTCTGGACCCACGCCAACGAACCATCATCGAAGCTAGGCGGACCGCATGAGTGAGCCATTGCTCCAGGTCGACGACCTGCAGGTCGCGATCGGCCCGGCAGACATCGTGCGCGGAGTGAGCTTCGCCGTGGCGCCCGGCGAGACCCTCGGCATCGTGGGCGAGTCCGGGTCGGGCAAGACGATGACGGTCCTGGCCGCCACCGGACTGTTGGACGCGCCCGGGCGCCGAATTTCAGGCAGCAGCCTGTTACGCACCACCAGCGGCGAGGCGGTGCAACTCAATGGCGCCAGCCCCCGAACGCTG
>DMIX01000423.1 GCA_003451975.1 Propionibacteriaceae bacterium | reverse complement strand
GCTGATGCCCGCCTTGACCCGCCTCGGGCAGGAATGGAGGGCCGGCAAGGTGGGCGTGGCCGCCGAGCATTTGGTCGCAGCCCAGGTGATGCGTCGGCTGAGCGCCGCCTACGACCAGGCCAAGCCCACGACCTCCGCACCGAAAGTCCTCATTGGTGCACCCCCGGGGGTTGATCATCAACTCGGCATCTTCGCGTTTGCCGTCGCCTGTCGTCGGTTGGGTCTGGACACCACCTATCTGGGCGCGCAACTGCCGAATCCGGCCTGGAGTCAGGCCGTCCAGCAGAATCGTCCCAATGCGATCGTGACGTCGATACCGCGCCGACGAGACGCTGCGAATGCAGCCAGGCTTGCCGAGGAGCTTCGTGCCACCGGAATCCCGTTGTGGTTCGGGGGCCGCTTCCAGCACCTCGCCCCCGAGCCTGGCCACCAGCTGGGACACGACATTCCCGACGCCGCCAGAACGCTCGCCGCCGTACTCACCGCTGAGGATGGCACCGTCGCGTAGCGCACCAATCAGCCGCTGCGCCGACCCGGCAGCTGTCGAAAATTACGTCCCCGTAATGGGGCTCTTCACAATCGAGGGTGTAGTTGGGGTTTGAATCCGCCGGTTTCGAGCAGGTTGCGGGTGATGTAGTTGGTGAGGTTGCGGAAGCCGAGGGCGGAGCCGCGGAGGTGTTCGAGGCGGCCGTTGATGGCTTCGGTTGGCCCGTTGCTGGTGCCGGGACGCTCGAAGTAGGCGAGCACGTCGGTGGTCCGGTTCTTCAGCGTTCGGCCGAGGGTACGCAGCTCGACCAGTGCGGCCGGGACGCCGCTGCTGAGGCTGGCGATTAGCTGTTTCATCAGGTCCCGGCCCCGGGCGGGGTCGGGTTCTCGGTAGGCGGTGATCATGGCCTGGTAAGCGGCATGGGTGACCTCGACCTCGACGTGGGCGTCGTCGGCGAACAGGGCTTCCAGGCGGGTCTTCTGTTTGTCGGTGAGCAGGCTCGTGCCGGTGTGCAGGGTGCGGCGGGCCGAGTACAGCGGGTCGCTGGCACGGCCACGATGCCCGTGGATGTCGTGTTGGACGCGGCGGCGGCACCGGTCCAGCGCGTCGTCGGCGAGCCTCACGACGTGGAAGGGGCCCATCACCGCGACCGCCTCAGGTGATTCTTCGCTCGCCGCGGTCTTGAAGCCGGTGAAGCCGTCCATCGCGACCACCTCCACAGCGTCTCGCCACGCCTGGTCGCGTTCGGACAGCCACTGCTTGAACACGTGCTTGGAGCGGCCCTCGACCATGTCGAGCAGCCGGGCTGGCCCGGAGCCGGTACGTGGTCCGGTGAGGTCGATGATCACGGTGACGTACTTGTCGCCGCGGCGGGTGTGACGCCACACGTGCTCATCGACCCCGATCGTGGTGACCCCGTCGTACCGATGAGGGTCGTTGATCAGGACCCGTTTGCCTTCGGCCAGCACCGCATCGTTCGCCGTGTTCCACGACACGGCGAGTCCTTCGGCGATCCGGGCCACGGTGAGGTGCTGGACCACGATCCCTTCCAGCGCCCATCGCAGCCCGCGCCGGGACAACTTGGCCTTGGGCTCGGCCGCCTTCGTCGTGTCCTGGCGCCACACATGGCAGCAGTCGGCGCACCGGTACCGCCGAACGCTCACCTCCAGCACGGTCGGCCGCCACCCGAGCGGCTCGTGAATGAGCCGACGCACCACCGTGTCACGCACCAGCCCCTGATGCCCGCAACGATGACACCAGTCGTCCACGGCGGCCACCCGACAGGCGATCACCGCCCACCGGGTTTCGAGGCGCTGCCCGACCGCGACGAGCCCCAGCTCGTCAAGCCAGCAGAAGGTGGTCAGGTCGGGGGCAGCGAAGGTAGCGTCATGCACGTCGAGGTCTTCCAGATGGCTTGGTGTGAGAACCCCCATCCTCGGGAGACCTCGACCCTCACCCCGACACCGACGCGCCGCTGTCGATCACGCCACCGCTACACCCTCGTTTGTGATGAGCCCGTAATGGGCTGGAGTTCGAATGTAACGCGACCATGGTTGTCTGAACCTAGGACCAACGTCGTTCTCTTCAGCCAGGCCACTCGAAAGGGAACCGATCGTGACGACCACCACCCTCGATCTATTCGGAGTCACCGCCCACAGCACCTTCGCCAACGGCGTGATGCGCGATTGCACCCTCGACGAGCCCAACGTCATCCCCACCTCTGTCGGTGACCTGATCCCGCGCTACGAGAAGCTGGAGGTGCGCACCAAGCCTGGCCAGTCGCTGTCGTTCTACAAGTCCGGTGCGCTGCGCACGGTCTACTTGGAGGACCAGACCGAGGTCAATACCCCACTGGGTCCGCTGCCCGCAGAGCTGGTGAGTTTTTACGAGGACGGCTCCCTCAACACCGTCTTCCAACTCAATGGCCAACTCAGCTACGCCTGGACCGAGGTCGACGAGGCCGGCTTGGCTCAGGAATGGACGCTCGATCTCGACTTCGACACCGTCACCACCAAGCTGATCTCGCTGCGGTTTTACCCGACCGGCGAGATTCGCAGCCTCACGCTGTGGCCGGGCGAGTCACTGATGCTCAACACACCCATCGGACGACGGCTGGTGCGCACCGGCATCCGACTGCATCCCAACGGAGCCTTGGCGTCATTCGAGCCGGCGGTGCCGATGATGATCGACACCCCGATCGGGCCCATCTCCGCCTACGACGTGGACGCGTTCACTGTCGACGGCGATCAGAACTCAGTGCGTTTCGATGAAGACGGTCGTCTGGTGCATCTCATGACCGCCGGGCAGATCGTGGTGGCGAACTCTGCCGGCGAGGAGACTCGGATCAGCTCCAATACCCGCTATGCGCTCACCGCCGACATTCCGGTCAAGCTCGCCATCGACATCAGCTTCGACGGCGACCAAGTCATCATCGACAACAGCTTGGAGACCCACACCTTCGACATTGCCGAGTGCACCTTCACCACGCTCAGCGAGATCGAGACCACCGCCCTGACCGCCTGCGACATGCGCTGCGAGACCGGGGCCGGCGCCGACTTCGGCACCGATGGCTGCAGTGGCGGAAGCTGCGGCAGCAGCAGTGGCGGCTGCAGCGAAGGAAGCTGCAGCACGGTCATGGAGCCCTGCGACAACTGCGCGGACGGCAAATGCACCGGACGGTGTGCGTGAGTATGTCGATCACTCCGGGAACCGAACCGGGTGACGGGCTGCCGACAGCCGTCCGTCGCTAGCCGGCGTCCTCCTGGCGAATCTCCTGGGTGGGTTCGCTGGCTGATTCGGTCGTGATCGGATCAGCGGTAACCGGGGTGTTCGTGGCCGCAACCACGGGCGCGGACAAGTCGATGGTGCGCACGGTTCGAGGCGCCAGTGGCGCCGAGACATAGGTCGGTCGAGTGATCGGAATCGGATCCCACAGCGAACCGACCGGCTGCACCGGCAGGCTCAATTCGATGGAATGCTCGTGAGTGGAATCATCCAGCTCGCCCAGTGACAGGGCGGTGGTTTCCTCGTCGGCGCCGCTGCGAATGGCTTCGGCGCGACGATCCAGGTCAGCGCGCATCGCACGCACGCTGAAGCGCGCGATCACCAAGAACATCAC
>DMIX01000450.1 GCA_003451975.1 Propionibacteriaceae bacterium | reverse complement strand
TGGCTGAGCTTGTCGAAGCCCGCTGCCCACCCCGCTGGCTGAGCTTGTCGACGCCCGCTGCCCACCCCGCTGGCTGAGCCTGTCGAAGCCCGCCGCACCCATTGCCCTTCGACAAGCTCAGGGAACGAAAGAAGGCAGGCACAACACCCCACATCGCTGGCTGAGCTTGTCGAAGCCCGCCGCGCACGCCGCGCATTTCGGGTGATGCGCAGTGAACCGCAGGCGAGGCGTTAGGCTCAGGCAAGCTCGTTGAATCCCGGGAGTATTCGTGAAAAAGGATCAGTCTTTGGCCCAGGGCGACCCGGTCGCATTCCAGACGGCCGAAGCCCAAGCAGGATCTCATGCCCATCGTCTGAACAGTCTGCGGGCGGCAGTGTTGGGCGCCAACGACGGCATCGTCTCCACGGCGGGCATCGTCATCGGTGTCGCGGGTGCCACTCCCGACTTCGCGCCGATCCTGGTCGCCGGCGTTGCCGGCTTGACCGCAGGCGCCCTGTCGATGGCCGTGGGTGAATACGTGTCGGTGAGCGCCCAGCGCGACAGCGAAATGGCGCTGCTGGAAAAGGAGCGCCGCGAGCTGGAGGAAATGCCCGAAGAGGAACTGGCCGAACTCGCCGGTCTGTACGAGGAGAAGGGACTCACCCCCGAACTCGCCCTGGAAGTCGCCACCCAGTTGCATGAGCACGACGCGTTGGCCGCACACGCCGAGACCGAGCTGGGGATCGATCCCAACGAGCTGACCAGCCCGACGGTGGCCGCGATTTCCTCAGCAATCGCCTTCACCGTGGGATCGGCGCTGCCCCTGGCCGCGATTCTGCTGGCACCGGCCGACATCAAGATTCCGGTGACGGCTATCGGAGTGTTGCTCGCCTTGGCTCTAACCGGTTATCTGAGCGCCCGGGCAGGCGGAACGCCGGTTCCGCGGGCCATGATCCGCAACGTGCTGGGCGGCTTCTTGGCCATGGGGGTCACCTACTGGATCGGCCGCTTGGTCGGGATCAGCATCGGCTGATCGTAGGTCGCTGCGGCTGGCTGGCAGAAATCTGAATCCAGAGTGCGTCAACACGACGATTTCGGTGTCGGCGAGGCACTCTGCATCGAGATTCTGGCCAAGCTCAGCGAGGTGATGGCTCCAACATCGGGAGGTCGCGCCGGATCGGTGTGCCGAAGCGATGCGCGGTGACCGAAACGGCCTGCTCGCGAACGAAGGTGAGCAGCTCTACCCGGCCGGCGGTGAGCACCGGGCCGGCGTAGATCGCCAGCCGCACCGAGCCGCTGGCGGTCTCAGCCACTGCGGTGGCGTCACCACCGAGCAGCCGAATCCGGCCACCCCGGGTGGCCATGACCTGCACCCGCTTGGCCCAGGATTCCGCGTTGTCCACGTAGCAGTTCACACCGAAATCAAGCAGCCAGGCAGCGACAGCGGCCGGTAGTTCGGAGGCAGCGCTCAGTGTGATCGGCGATCCGGCACGGATACCGGCAGCAACCACGCGGATCAAGTCCACGAGACGGGCCTGCTCAAAGCGGATCGTCACCGGCACCGCCTGGTAACGGAAGGCGTTCTGTTCGGTCACCAGCCCGGTGACATCGCGCACCACGCCGAACTCGGCAGTCCAGGCCCCCTCGTCGGTTCCCAACGCGCCGGCCAACCAGTCACGCTCGTCCTCGGGCACGCCGAGGGCCAGCGCCACCTCGCGGGCGGCGGTGGAGACCGCGTCGCCACCGGTCAATCCCAGCAGCGGCGCGTCGACCCAGTTGGTCAACCCGACCAGGTAGTTCGGTCCGCCGGCCTTGGCACCGGCGCCCACCGAGGACGCCTTCCAGCCACCGAAGGGCTGCCGCTGCACGATCGCGCCGGTGATGCCTCGGTTGACGTACAGGTTGCCGGCCTGAATGGTCGCCATCCACTGCTGAATCTCGGTCTCATCCAGGGAGTGCAGACCCGAGGTCAGGCCGTAGTCGACGGCATTCACGATGCGTACGGCTTCGGCAAGGCTGTCGGCGGTCATGATGCCCAGCACCGGTCCGAAGTACTCCACCTGGTGGTATTCCGAGCCGGGCTTCACACCGTCACGAATACCGGGACGCCACAGCGCGCCGTCCTCGTCGAGTTTTTGGGGCTCCAGAGCCCAGGACTGACCCGGCTCCAGGCTGGTCAAGGCGCGCAACAGCTTGCCGTCGGCCGGGCCGATCAGCGGCCCGATGCGGCTGGCACCCTCCCAGGGCTGCCCGACGTCGTAGGACGCCACGGCGTCCAGCAACTGGCGGCGGAACCGCTTAGAGGTGGCCACCGAACCGACCAGCACCACCAAGGAAGCCGCTGAGCATTTCTGTCCGGCGTGGCCGAAGGCGGAGTAGGCGACGTCCTTGGCGGCCAGATCAAGATCGGCGCTCGGGGTGACGATGATGGCATTCTTGCCGCTGGTCTCGGCCAACAGGCCCAGGTCGGGTCGGAAGCTGCGGAACAGCTCGGCAGTCTCGTAGGAGCCGGTCAACACCAGACGCTCCACGGCCGGGTTGGAGATCAGGTGTTTGCCCATGGTGCCATCCCAGCGCACGTACTGCAGCACCTCGGTGGGGACGCCGGCGGCCCACAGCGCCTCGGCGATCACCGCGCCGCACCGGGCGGCTTGACGGGCAGGCTTGAAGATCACCGGAGATCCGGCAGCCAGCGCTGCCAGCGTGGACCCCGACGGGATTGCGACCGGGAAGTTCCAGGGCGGGGTGACCACAGTCAGTCCCACCGGCTTGGCGGTGGCACCGACGACGCTGTCTAGGGCTGCTGCGCTCTCGGCGTAGTAGTGCGCGAAGTCGACCGCCTCGGACACCTCGGGATCGGATTGCTCGAGCACCTTGCCGCATTCGTGGCCCATGATCTCGAGCAGCTCGGCGCGACGCCTTTCGAGTTCGTCGCCGGCCCGGTGCAGGATCTCGGCGCGCTGGGCTCCGGTCAGGCCACCCCAGGTCTTGGCCGCCTGCTCGGCGCGCGCGATGGCGGCGTCCACGTCGGCGGGGGTGGTCAGCCAGGACTTCTCTGACAGATCAGCTCCCAGAGTCGAGTCCTTCATCTTGGCGCGAATCTGGTCGGCCCAGACCCGGTTCGCCGGGAGCGCCGGGTCGCTGTCGGCGAGNNAGGTTCCACCGCCGCTGAACGATCCTGGGTGCGGTTCGGGCCGGGCACTTCGGTGGGAACGCTGGCCAGGGAGGCCAAGAAGCGGTCGCGCTCACGGTCGAACAGTGCCGGATCGGCATCCAGATCGAAGACTGCCGACATGAAATTCTCGTGCGAGGCGCCCTCTTCCAGGCGCCGAATCAGGTAGGCGATGGCGACATCGAATTCTTCGGGGTGAACCACCGGCGTGTAGAGCAGCACCGAGCCCACACTCTTGCGGACGGCGGCCTGCTGCTGCGGCGCCATACCGAGCAGCATTTCGATGTCGAGGGCGTCGGCCACACCCCGGGCGTTGGCCAGCGTCCAGTGGTAGGCGACGTCGAACAGGTTGTGACCGGCGGCACCGATGCGCACCGCTTTCACATGCTCCGGACGCAGCGCGTAGTCCAATACGGCCTTGTAGGAGGCATCGGTGGCCTGCTTGGTGGGCCAGGTGACCAGCGGCCAGTCGCGGCTTTCGTGCTCGACGATCTCCATGGGCAGGTTGGCGCCTTTGACCACCCGGACTTTGATGGGGGCGCCACCGTCGGCAATCCGGGCTGCGGCCCATTCCTGCAGCCGGATCATGGCGCTGAGCGCGTCGGGCAGGTAGGCCTGCAGCACGATGCCGGCGGAGTAATCCTTCAGTTCAGGCTCGTTCAGCAAGGCGGTGAAGACCGCGATGGTGAGGTCGAGGTCTTTGTATTCCTCCATGTCGAGGTTGATGAAGGTGCCACTCTTGGCACCCTCGGTGAACATCGGACGCAGCGACTCCACCGCGTCAGCCACAGCTTCGTCGAAGGCCCACGGGGTGTGCGGGGCGACGGTGGCCGAGACCTTGATGGAGACGTAGTCGACATCGGGTCGCTTCAGCAGAGTCATGGTGCCAGCCATGCGGCGGCCGGCCTCGTCGCGCCCCAGGATGGCTTCGCCGAGCAGGTTGACGTTGAGGTGCAGGCTGTCGTCGACACGGGCGCGGGCGATGGCCTTGCCGAGTTTGGCTTCGGTGGCGTCGATCAACAGGTGGCCGACCATCTGTCGCAGCACGGCGCGGGTGATGGGCACCACGATGCCGGGGAGCAGCGGGGCGAAGAAGCCGCCGAGCTTGACCAGCAGCTTCCAGCCGAGCCCGAGGAAGCCGGGGGCGTCGGCCGACAGTTCGCGCAGATTGCGCGCGGCGACGGTGTAATCCTCCGGACGGATCACTCGGTCGACGAAGCCGACGGTGAAGGCCAGCCCGGATTCGTCGCGCAGCAGCTTGGCCAGCCGGGTCGCGGCCCGATCGCTGGGTTCCTGGCGGGCCTGCTCCAGCCAGGTGCGGACTTGCGCGATGGCCTGCTGGGCCAAGGCGTCACGGTCCTCGTCGAGGTGGGTGAGGTGCTTGTCGATGACCGTCATGTCGGGATCCCTTCGGCTCGGGGCACGGGACAGTGCTGCCTGCTGGCTTCTTCTCAGTGTGCGCCCACCAAAGTGCTCGACACAAGCGAGGATTTAGGATAGATATTGTTCGAATACATCGAAGCATTGAGGGGTGGCAATGTTCGAACTTCGTCGACTGCGCCTGCTGCACGAACTGTCGCTGCGAGGCACTTTGGCCGCGGTCGCCGAAGCATTGGCCTACAGCCCGTCCACGGTGTCGCAACAACTGGATCAGCTGGAGAAGGAGGCCGGGGTTCCACTGCTGGAACCGGAGGGACGCCGAGTGCGGCTGACCGCTCACGGCCAAGCCCTAGTCGCCCATGCCGCCCGGGCGCTGCAGCTCGATGAGCAGGCCCGCGCCGAGTTGGCGTCCCTGCAATCTCGGCTGGCTCCGGTACGGATCGCCGCGATGCAGACCGCAGCGCAGAACTTGGTGCCGCGCACCATTTCGCTGCTCGCCGAACGGGCACCAACACTGCGGGTGGAGGCCGCCGAGATGCCCCCCGAAGGCGCGCTGCTTGAGTTGTCGGCGCGCGGCTTCGATGTGGTGATCGCCGAGCAGTATCCGGGCCACACTCGTCCGCGGCAACCCGATGCCACCCATTCTCTGATCGGCCACGACCCGATTCGGCTGGTGGTGTCCGCCGATTCCGCTGCCCAAGCCCTCGCCGATCTAGCCGCCGCGGCCTGGGCCTTCGAGCCTGATGGCACTGCGGTGCGGCAGTGGAGCATCCAGCAGTGTCGGGCCGCAGGATTCGAGCCCGATGTTCGCTATTCGGCTGCCGACCTGGGCACTCAGGTGAAGCTCATCGCAGCCGGGCATGCCGCCGGCATGCTGCCCGACCTGACCTGGGGCGAGGGCGAGACCGATGCGGTACGGCTGCTGCCACTGCCTGGCGATCCGTCCCGGGAGATCTTTGCCGCCTTCCGCACCGCCTCAGCCGGCGACGTCCGCATTGAGCTGGTGCGCCAGGCGCTGGCTGATGCTTTCGCCGAGCGCGCCAGCTTGGTGGGCTGAAACAGACGGGCGTCGACTCAGGTGTCGTGCTCGATGATGACCCCGGTGTGTTCGGTTCCCTCACCGCCGGGCGGGTAAGCGTCCACCTCGGGACGCAGCCGCAGCGCCACGATCGCAGCGATCAGGCCACCCCACAGGATGAGGATCGAGATGACCATCAGAATCAGTGCCGACGGGGTCATTGCTGGGCTCCTTTCAGGGACAGGTCGCCGACGGCGGGCCAGGCGGTGAAGTCGTCAGGATCGCGACGCCAGCGCACCGCGCTGAAGCCGGCAGCGAAGACGATCATGGCCAGCACCGCTCCCCAGCCGAGGGCGAGCAGGTACCACAGCGGATAGCCGCCGTAGCCGTCGGTGATCAGCGCAATGATGCGCGTGATGAGGATGTAGCCGAGCACCACCGGGGCCAGTAGCCCGGTCAGCCACAGCCACCAGCGTCCGACCTTGATGGTGGAGACCGCATTGAGGTGGCCGCGCAGCATCTCGCCGGAACGCAACACCCAGAACACCAGCACAGTCATCAGCACCGCTGAGGCGACCACACCAACATTGTTGGCCCAGTTGTCGACCACATCCAAGGCGTTGAGGCCGGAGGTGGTGGCGAACAGCAGCAGCGAGAGCAGCGCCAT
>DMIX01000438.1 GCA_003451975.1 Propionibacteriaceae bacterium | reverse complement strand
AGCTTGCCGGTCGGGTCAGCTGCGTGCTGGGTGGGCTAGATCAGGAGGAGGTCGAAGGGGGATTCGGCGCTCAGGATGGTGGCGTAGTGGTCGCGTTGGGCGGGGGTGGGCTCGACCAACGGGACTGCGCTGGGGCGGACGCCGTGAGCGCGGTAGCCGATCACCTTGAGGCGCATGGTGGGGTCGATTGCTGCTAGCCAGCGGGCGGTGTTGGTGAGGAACTGGTCCGAATCGTTCAGGCCGGCCATCAGGAGCAGGCGCACCTCGTACAGTTTGCCGCGCTCGGCGAGCAGGCGGATGCTGTCCAAGACCTGCTGGTTCGACTTTCCCGTGAGCTTCACGTGCAGCGCATCGTCCAGGCATTTCAGGTCGATCATGGCGGCGTCCATGACGTCGTCCAACTCGTCCCAGATCGCTGGCTCAGCGGCGCCGTTGGAATCAACAAAGCACGTCAGGTGCGGAAACTCGGCCTTCACCGCGGTGAATAGTGCTTGGACGAAACCCGCCTGCTGGGTGGCCTCACCACCTGAGACCGTCACCCCGGAGATGAATCCGGCGGCGCGCCGAATCTGAGTCATCAACTCCGCCACGGCCTGCGGACGGGCTTTGGGAGTCGAATCGTAGGGACAGGCGACAATGCAGGCATCCGTCCCGGTGCACAGACTCTCGGTCCAGACCACCCGATCATCGACCATCGTCAACGCGCCGGTCGTGCACGCGTCCAGGCAGATCCCACAGTCGATACACGGATTGATCGTGTACGGGTTGTGACAGGCCAGGCAGTCGAAGTTGCAGCCCTGAAGGAACACCACGAAGCGATTCCCCGGCCCATCGACCGCCGAGAACTCGATGACATCGGTGACCAGCCCGGACGCCGCAGTGGCCAACGGGATCGACAAATCAGCCGCCGGCAGTCGGGTTGAGCTCGGCGGCGATGATCCGCTTGATGGCTCGAGTTGTCACCGTGTGGTTGAGCTCGGCGGTAGCGGCCAGATAGTCACTGGAATGCCGGGCGCCATGCTCGTCGACATCGACCAGATCCGACTTGCGTACCAGGTATCCCGTGATCCGAATGAACTCGTTGGAATCCAGATTGAAGGTGAAGTCCCGCATTCCGGCAGTCAGCGCCCCACGAATCACATCGACCATCGCTCGCGGGTTGCGGGTGACGGTCTCCTCGACATGGAAGATGTCGGAGATGCCTGCCGGGAAGAGCTGGTGTATCGGGGCGCAGGCTTCGATGTGGGTCAACATGTCCGGCTCATCGCCGACCGGAATGCGCGTGCCGGCGGTGGTGTCCAGATCCAGATCGATTCCGCTTTGGGAATGCAGATAGGCGAAGCCGCCGCCCCCGGCGCAGTAGGGCAGCGGGCGCTGCTTGACCAGTTCGGCGATGCGTCCCACGACCTGATGAGCGAGGGTGTTCGCACGTTCGTCGTGGCCGTAACGGGCTTCGGGATGGCCCTCACGTTCCATCAGCTCGTTGACACACTCGGCCAACCCGAAGATGCCGAACATCAACGAGAACCGATCAATGTCGATCAGCCCTTCGGTGGCCAGGAAGTGCGACTCGAAGAAGCCCTGATCCTCGACCAAGGAACGGATCCGCGCCTCGCCCAGTTTGGCGGTCAGCTCCACCCAGTGCGGTAAAGCGTCTGCGATGAACGAATCGGCCTGCCCGACGTGCCGTCCGACAGCCTCCTTGAGGTTCAGCCGCACCAGGCTGTGAGCGCCACCGCGTACCTTGAGCGAGTTGTAACAGCTCACTGCGGCATATTCGGTTCCGTGATCGCCGACCATCATCGGATGGTTCACGAAATGGGGCTTGCCGGTTTCGAAGACGGTTCGCACCGCGTCCTCGATCAGATCATCGGGAGTCTCGGCCGACACCTTCATCGTCAGGTTCGGCACCACCTGACGCAACGACCGCTCGACCCGCCAGATCGAACGGATCACCCGACCGTCGCCCGGGCCCACATTCGCGTGGGTGAAAGCATCAGGTTGCAGCCGATCGAGTTGGATCCAGAACCGCCGCAGCTTGGCGTCCAACTCGGCGTCGGGCAACTCGGCGGGGACCAACGGTTCCAGCAGGGCGTCCAGATCGCCGAGGTAGACCGGGTAGGTGGTCACAGACGGCACTTGGCTGTAGAGAATGGTCAGGAAGCTGAGCGCATCGTCCAAGTCCTGGGGCGGCTCCAACTCCAAGTACCGCACTCCATTGCGTAGCGCCTTGGCGTAGTCGGGTAGTACATAACGCGGTGTGAACGGCCGATTGCCCTCGTACATGTCGCAGATCACTCGCGCATCCAAGGCCTCTCGGCATAGCGGGGAAAGCGCGGGATAGGGCAGCGCATTGTCGGCCAGCGCCGCCAAACGACGTAGCTTCTGGTCATGGCCCAATGCTCGGCTGGTGACGATCCGTTCAGCGGCATCCACGAGAGGGTCTTGCATCGTTCCAGCCTACCTGGGTCCAACTGGGGTTGCCGCTAGATAACGGGTTCGTCACAGGAGCGGCTTTGGTGCGCCAATTGCTCATTGAGGCGGCTAGAGTCACCTCAGATGTGCGCGCTGCCGCGCACAGGTTGTTCATTCCCAGAAGGAGACACCGTGCATAAGGTGATCAAGTCCATCGCCGTGGTGGCCGCCGCTGCGCTAACGCTGACTGCGTGCAGCAGCGGCACGAGCCCGTCGGCCTCGACCGATACTGCCAAGATCAAGGTGGGCATGGCCTACGACGTCGGTGGTCGTGGCGACCAGTCGTTCAACGATTCCGCCGCTGCTGGCCTTGACAAGGCGGCCAAGGAGTTCGGCGTCGAAACCAAGGAGGCTGCGGCCACCAATGGTGAGGCTGAGTCCGCCCGCGAGGAGCGTCTCAACCAGCTGATCGATGCCGGCTACACCAATATCGTCGCTGTGGGCTTCGCCTACGCCAATGCCGTCGGCAAGGTCGCCAAGGCCAACCCCGATGTCAAGTTCGCCATCGTCGATGATTCCTCCGAGGCCTCCACCGGTGACAACATCATGAATATCGTCTTCGCTGAGAACGAGGGCTCGTTCCTGGTGGGTGCGGCTGCTGCCTTGAAGACCAAGACCAACCACATCGGTTTCGTCGGTGGTGTGGGTGTCGATCTGATCAAGAAGTTCCAGGTCGGCTACGAGGCTGGCGCGAAGGCTGTTAACCCCGACATCAAGATCGACGTCAAGTACCTGACCCAGCCGCCGGACTTCAGCGGCTTCGGTGACGTCGCCAAGGGCAAGGCCGCCGCTGAGGGCATGTACCAGTCCGGTGCTGACATCGTCTACCACGCTGCTGGTGGTTCCGGTGGCGGCGTGTTCAGCGCTGCCAAGGCTGCTGGCAAATGGGCCATCGGCGTTGACTCCGACCAGGCACTCACCGCCGCTGAGGATGTGCGCAGCGTCATCATGACCTCGATGCTCAAGCGCGTCGACGTCGGCGTGTACGCCTTCATCAAGTCGATCCACGACGGCACTTTCGCCGCCGGACCGACCGTCTTCGATCTGAAGGCTGACGGTGTGGGATACGCCACCACCGGCGGTCACATCGATGACATCGTGCCCAAGCTCGACGAGTACAGGCAGCAGATCATCGACGGCACGATCGTCGTTCCGAGCAAGTGACGATCGGTCTGATCTACCGATAATTCAGAAACGTCGGCCCGGGCGCACCAGAGTGTCGCCCGGGCCGATGCTTCCCACTAGAGTGCCCAGGGGACTCGGC
>DMIX01000399.1 GCA_003451975.1 Propionibacteriaceae bacterium | reverse complement strand
CCACCGAAGCCCGGATTTCGGAGCTCGACCGCACGGTCGACGCCCTGAAGCCCACGCTGAGCCTGGCCGAGGAACTGTTCGGGATCGCCGATGTGCTCCACGAGCAAGCCACATTGCGCAACGCTCTGGCCGATTCGACCACGGCCGACGACAGTCGGCGGGCGATGGCTGCGGCGTTGTTCGGTGGCAAGCTGAGCGAGACGGCGACGTCGATCATCGGCGAGGCCGCCGGACTGCGGTGGGGGATCGGGTCGCGTCTGACCGACGCGATCAATCGGCAGGGCCTGCGGGTGCTGTTCGGGACAGCTCAGGCCGCCAAGGCGCTGGACCAGGTGGAATCCGAATTGTTCCATCTGAACCGTGCGGTGGCCGCCGACACCGACCTGCGTCAGGCATTGGACAATCGCAACGCCCCGCTTTCGGCGCGGTTGACGTTGTTGTCGGATCTGCTGTCGACCAAGGCGGACCCGGTGACCTTGGCCTTGGCGCAGCGCGCTGTCGCTGCCTCACAGCGATCTTTCGAAGCGACCACCGAGGAATACCTGCGGCTGGCCGCAGCGATTCGGGAACGCGCCATTGCAACCGTGACCGTTGCTCAGCCGCTCACCGCGGCTCAGACCAAGAAGTTGCGGGAGATTCTGGTTCGGAAGCTCGACCGTGAGGTCAACCTGCAGATCGTGATCGACCCCAGCGTGCTCGGCGGCGCTCGGGTGAAGGTCGGCGACGAAGTGATCGAGGGCACGGTCGCCGCCCGCCTGGCCGCCGCTCAACAACAACTCACCCAGTAGAAATCGAAAGCAGAAGGTGCACAAATGGCCGATCTGACCATCAGCCCCGAGGAGATCCGGGACGCCCTGGACAAGTTCGTGACGAACTTCAACCCCGAGGCCGCCAGCCAGGACGAGGTGGGCGTGGTTGCCACCTCCGGTGACGGCATCGCGCGGGTGGAGGGCCTCCCGTCCGCCAAGGCGAATGAGCTGCTCAAGTTCGAGAACGGCACGCTCGGTATCGCGCTGAACCTGGACGTCCGCGAAATCGGCGTCGTGGTGCTCGGCGATTCCGAAGGTATCGAGGAGGGCGGGGTCGTCCGCCGCACCGGCGAGGTGCTCAGCGTTCCGGTCGGTGACGGCTACCTGGGGCGCGTGGTGGATTCCATGGGTAACCCGATCGATGGTCTGGGTGAGATCACCGACATCGACGGGCTGCGGGAGTTGGAGCTGCAGGCCGCCGGCGTCATGGATCGCCAGAGCGTCAACGAACCGCTTCAGACCGGGATCAAAGCGATCGACTCGATGACCCCGATCGGTCGCGGACAGCGCCAGTTGATCATCGGTGACCGCAAGACCGGCAAGACGGCCATCGCGGTGGACACCATCATCAACCAGAAGGCCAACTGGGAATCCGGTGATCCGACCAAGCAGGTTCGCTGCATCTACGTCGCGATCGGTCAGAAGGGCTCGACCATCGCTGCGCTGCGCACCAAGCTGGAAGAGGCCGGTGCGATGGCCTACACCACCATCGTGCACTCGCCAGCGTCGGATCCTGCTGGCTACAAGTACATCGCCCCGTACTCCGGTTCGGCCATCGGCCAGCACTGGATGTACGCCGGCAAGCACGTGCTCATCATCTTCGACGACCTGACCAAGCAGGCCGAGGCCTACCGCGCCATGTCGCTGTTGCTGCGTCGCCCGCCGGGTCGCGAGGCCTACCCCGGCGACGTGTTCTACCTGCACAGCCGCTTGCTGGAGCGCTGCGCGAAGCTGTCCGACGAGCTCGGCGGCGGATCGATGACGGGGTTGCCGATCATCGAGACCAAGGCGAACGACGTGTCGGCCTACATTCCGACCAACGTGATCTCGATCACCGACGGTCAGATCTTCCTGCAGTCAGACCTGTTCAACGCCAACCAGCGTCCGGCCATCGACGTCGGCATCTCGGTGTCCCGCGTGGGTGGTGCCGCGCAGGTCAAGGCCATGAAGAGCGTGTCGGGCACCTTGAAGATCGGCCTGGCGCAATACCGCGACATGGAAGCCTTCGCGATGTTCGCCTCCGACCTGGACGCCGCATCCCGGCGCCAGTTGGAGCGGGGCGCCCGGCTGGTGGAGTTGCTGCGTCAGCCGCAGTACACCCCCTACCCGGTGGCCGATCAGGTCATCAGCGTGTGGGGCGGCATCAACGGCAAGTTCGACGATGTGCCGGTGGCCGACGTGCTGCGTTTCGAGCAGGAGTTCCTGGCCTACCTCAAGCACCACACCGAGGTGCTGACCGTGATCGGTGAGACCGGTAAGTTCGACGATGACACTCAGGCTGCTGCCGAGGAAGCTCTGGAGGCATTCCGCCGCCAGTTCGTCGCCAGCGACGGTACCCCGCTGGCGACCGCCGACGAGCCGGCCGAAGCCATCGCGGAAGAGGACATGGACCACGAGCAAATCGTGGTTCAGAAGAAGCGGAGCTGATCAATGGGAGCCAGCCTTCGCGAACTGCGCCAGCGGCGCAAATCGGTGACGGCCACCAAGAAGATCACCCGGGCTATGGAGCTCATCGCCTCCTCCCGGGTGCTCAAGGCCCAGCACGCCGCCGCACGCACCCTGCCCTACACCCGAGAGTTGAATCGGGCGGTCTCGGCGGTGGCGACCTACTCGCGCACCGATCATCCGCTGACCCGGCCGCAGGCGGACAAGCCTCGTCGGGTGGCGGTGGTGTTCATCACCTCCGACCGTGGCATGAACGGTGCGTACTCCTCCAATGTGATCAAGATGGTTTCCCAGATGCGGGAGCGCTTGGACGCCGAGGGCATCGAGATGGTGCGTTACGCCGTCGGGCGCAAGGGCATCGGATACCTCAGCTATCGCGGCATGGACATGGCGGCGTCGTGGTCTGGCTTCTCCGACTCGCCGACCTATGATCGCGCGGTCGACATCGCCGATCGCTTGGTGGAGGACTTCCTGCGTCCCTACGAAGAGGGCGGCGTCGACGAAATCTGGACCATCTACACCCGGATGGAATCCATGCTCAGTCAGACCCCGCGGGCACGGCGCGTGCTGCCCCTGGAAGTTGTCCAAGGCGTCCACGAGGTCTCCGGCGAGGAACTGCTTCCGCTGTACGAGTTCGAACCCAGCCCTGAGGCGGTGCTGGATCGGCTGCTGCCACTGTATGTGCGCAGCCGGATCTGGTTCTACCTGTTGCAGTCGGCGGCATCGCAGTTGGCCAGCCAGCAGAAGGCGATGAAGGCCGCAACTGACAACGCGCAGCAACTGATCGAGGGGCTGACCCGGGCCGCGAACCAGGCTCGCCAGGCCGAGATCACCCAAGAAATCAGCGAAATCGTCGGCGGTGCCAGCGCACTGGCCGACCTCACCCAAGACCAGAACTAGGCAAAGGCAGACTTCGAATGACTGTGACTACCGAAAAGATCGCAGCGGCCACCGGGCGGGTTGCCCGGGTTATCGGCCCGGTGGTGGATGTGGAGTTCGCCGCCGACCAGATGCCCGACATCCTCAACGCGGTCCGGATCGAGATCAACGACGGCGAGCAGACCCGCACCATCACCGCCGAGGTCGCTTTGCACGTCGGCGACAACATGGTGCGAGCCATTTCGCTGAAGCCCACCGACGGTATGCGCCGTGGCGCCACCGTGACCGATACCGGCGCACCGATCTCGGTGCCCGTGGGTGATGTCACCAAGGGCCGGGTGTGGAA
>DMIX01000169.1 GCA_003451975.1 Propionibacteriaceae bacterium | reverse complement strand
ACCTTGGCGAGTTTCAGCACCGGCGATAATGCCAACGAATTGGCCCTGATGACCGCCAATCTGGTGAGTTTGGCCTTCCTGATCCCGTTGACCATGGCGATGGTGCTGTTCCTGCATCGCTTCGACCCGCGCTGGTTGTCGTCGGTGCAGCCAGCCTTCCGGTGGCGCTATGCAACAGTCACCGGCGGCGCTGCCCTCGTGGTTCTCGGTGGTGTCTGGGCAGTGTCGAGGATCGGTCAGCCCTGGGTTTGGGCGCCGGAGTCGCAGCTGTGGGGCTACCTGCTGGTGATCGTGCTGCTGGCGCCGCTGCAGGCAGCCGGCGAGGAGTACTTCTTCCGTGGCTATCTGATTCAAGCACTGCACTCGGCTGCTCCCAGCTTCACTGTCGCTCCGGTCGGAGACGGGCTGGCCGGAAAATTTGCACTGGGCTATCAGCGCTGGTTCGGTGTCGTCGCCTCGGCGTTCATCTTCGCGCTGATGCATGGCGGCCAGAACCTACCGCTGTTCTTGCACCGCTTCGCCTTCGGCCTCATCGCGGGCTGGCTGGTCGTCAAGACCGGTGGCCTGGAGGCAGGGATTGCCGCACATGTGGTCAACAATGTGGTGGCCTTCGGCTACGCCGCCATCTCGGGAACCATGGCTGAGACCCGTGCGGTCACGCAGGCCTCTTGGCCGGAGCTGCTGTGGAACCTTGCTGGATTCGCTGGATTCGCAGCCGTGGCGGTATTGGTGGCCAAGCGAATGAAGCTCGCGACCCGCACGCCGCGCGCCAGTTTGGTGGGCAAACCCGCCCTCTAGTAAAGTGGCTCGTCGCCGGCCTCACCAGGCCGGCAAGTCTATGAGTGGCGCAAGGACCGCGACCCGGTTGACGCGACTACTGATAGACGATGGGGTATGGGGTAATTGGCAGCCCGCCGGATTCTGGTTCCGTCAGTCTAGGTTCGAGTCCTAGTACCCCAACGCAGTGAGGAATCACCGCGTTGGTCGATTCGCCGAGGCGAATCCAGTGCGCTAGTCTTCGCTGGCGTCGCGATCGTGGCAACACGTTCACGACACCCGTTTGGCCCCGTTGTGTAGCGGCCTAGCACGCCGCCCTCTCAAGGCGGTAGCGGGGGTTCGAATCCCCTCGGGGCTACAAAGCACGAGTGCCCGTCCCTTCAGGGACGGGCACTCGTGCTTTCAGGGATCCGTCAGGACGAGCTCTCCGGGCCGTCGAGGGCCGGTACGCCGTCGTGATCGGTGTCGACCTCACCGTCACCGGACTCCTCATCCCGAGGTGACGCAACCAGCTCCCGCTGGGCACGCAGCACGGTCAGCACTCGGTCGTTGGCGATCGGGCTGGCCACGGTGATGCGGATACCGTCGCCGGGGTAGGCGCGCACCAGAATCTCGGCGTGGTCGAAGGCGGCCATGAGTTGCTCGCGACGCTGGTCATCCAGTCTCAACCAGATGAAGTTCGCCGTGCTGTCGGGCACTGTCCAGCCGAGGTTCCGGGCTGCCGCGATGACGCGATCGCGTTCGCGAGCGATTTCGTCGGCGTGCTTGGTAACTTCGTCGATCGTGCCCAAAGCGGCAACGGCGGCGGATTCGGCGACGGCACTGACTGAGAACGGCACCTGGGTGCGCCGCAGCCCTTCGGCGAGATCCGGCTTGGCAATCGCATAACCGACCCGCAATCCGGCCAGGCCATAGGCCTTGGAGAAGGTCCGCAGCAGGCACAGGTTCGGGTACTCGCGGTACAGCGCCATCGAATCCGGCGCCGTGTGCGGCGAATACTCCCGGTAGGCCTCATCCAGCACCACCAGCACAGTGTCGGGGACTTGGTTGAGGAACTCACGAAGCTCATCGGTGGCGATGCTGGTGCCCGTCGGGTTGTTCGGTGTGCACAGCAGGATCACCCTGGTGGCCTCGCCGATAGCGGCGGCCATGGCAGGCAGATCGTGGGTCTCAGCCTCGGTGAGCGGAACCGGAACGGCTTTCGCCCCGGCCAACTGACACAGGATGGGATAGGCCTCGAAGGATCGCCACGCGAAGATCACCTCGTCGCCAGGGTCGCAGACGGCGCCGATGAGCTGGCTGAGCACCCCGACGCTGCCCGGACCCACTGCGATCTCCGCGACGTCCACCGCGTTGATTTCGGCAAGCCGCTCGCGCAACGTGAGGCTGGCCATGTCGGGGTAGCGATTGGCCCGTACCGCTGCACTGGCGATGGCCGCCAACACCGTGGGGTCGGGTAAGAAATGGCTCTCGTTGGAGGCCAACGGTTCGGTGAGCGCCGACTGGGCGCGTCGACCGGCGACATAGCCGGGCAGGGCTTTGACCGCCGAGCGGGGCTGGGGTGCGGGCTGGGACATCAGCTTCCTTCCATGCTTGCCCAGACAGTGAACCGCAATTTCGTGCGCGAGGACAGTTCGTCCCGCGGTCCAGAAGAATCAGCCCTGATCGCGTGCGTTTCGGCAGCGAAAGTGATAAATGTCGATGATGACCCCTGCAGCCGAAGCGAGCGATCTTTCCCACGAACGCAAACTCATGGCCGACTTCGTGTCGGTGGCCGGGCGCCGCGCGCCGCTGTACGCCCGTTTCGCAGCAGGCCTGGTCGATCAGCCCGACGTGCTCGCCATCCTGGCTCAGGCACCCCGGGGCTCCCGGCTGCCGGTGACGCTGTTCGCCGCCATTCACAGCCTGCTGCTGGCCGATCCGAGTGAGCCACTCACAGCCTGGTATCCCAACCTGACCGACACCCCGAGGGGTGATGATCCGCTGCCGACGCTGGTTGAGTTCTGTCGGTGCCATCGCAGCGAACTCACTGGTTTGGTCCGCACTCGGGTGCCCCAGACCAACGAGATCGGACGCAGCGCAGTGCTCGTGCTCGCTCTTGCGGGCATCGCCGCCAAAGTCGGGACGCTGAGCCAGATCGATATCGGTGCGAGTGCCGGTCTGAATCTGCTGACTGATCGGTATCGGTATCGCTGGGGTAAACACAGCGTGGGGGTCGGTGAGATCGAGCTGGCGTGTCGGCTCACCGGGGCGTTACCACCGGCGCTACCCCCCACCGAGTTGCCCAGCATCGTCCAACGGGTTGGGCTGGATCGTGACCCGGTGGACATCACCGACCCCGACCAGGTGCGCTGGCTGGAGGCCTGTGTGTGGCCCGATCAGGCTGATCGCTTCGTACGGCTGCGGGCCGCCTTGGATGAGGCCCTGGTGGTGCGTCCGGAGCTGGTCGCCGGTGATGCGGTGGCCGACCTGGCTGCGATGGTGTCGCGGCTGGACGCCGGGCATCCGGTGATCACGACCAGCTGGGTGCTGAACTACCTGCCCGTGCCGCAGCAGTCGGCGTTCTGGAAGCAACTCAACGAGATCGGCCAACGTCAGGATGTGAGTTGGGTGGCCTATGAGGCCCCGGAGCTGACCTCAGGGTTGGCGTGGCCGACGAGTCTCGGCCAGCAGAGTCTGAGCGCATTGCGGGTCGTGCGGTGGCGCAACGGCGCGCGCGACGACCAGGTGCTGGGCCTGGGCCATCCCCATGGCTACTGGCTGGAATGGGTCGAGGGCTCAGCCCTCACCACCATTGCGACGCAGCACCTCTGAAAGGCGCTCGGCCGCGGCGATGACCGCCGGGGCGTGCAAGCGGCCGGGTTGACGGGACAGGCGCTCGATCGGGCCTGAGACGCTGACGGCGGCGATCACCTTGCCGCTGGGGGAGCGAACCGGGGCCGACACCGAAGCCACGCCGGGCTCGCGTTCTGCCACTGACTGAGCCCAGCCGCGGCGACGCACCGTGGCCAGGGCGACCGCGGAGAACGACGAGCTCTGCAGGCCGCGCTGGATGCGGTCGGGGTCTTCCCAGGCGAGGAGCACCTGGGCGGCCGATCCCGCGCTCATGGTGAGCTGAGTGCCGATCGGGATGGTGTCACGCAATCCGACCGGGCGCTCGGCAGCGGCCGCGCACACGCGCATATCGCCTTGGCGGCGGAAGAGTTGGGCCGATTCTCCGGTGATATCGCGCAGCCGGGCCAGGACGGGTCCGGCGGTGGCCAACAGCCGATCCTCGCCGGCGGCGGAGGCGAGTTCGGTCAGGCGCGGACCGAGCACGAAGCGGCCTTGCAGGTCGCGGCTGACCAAGCGGTGGTGTTCCAGTGCGACGGCGAGACGGTGGGCAGTCGGCCGGGCCAACCCGGTCGCCGTGACCAATCCGGCCAACGTCGTCGGACCTTGTTCCAATGCCGTCAGCACCAAAGCTGCCTTGTCAAGAACCCCAACACCACTCGAACTGTCCATAGGATAAGACTGCCGTCTCGGATCATGATATGCAAGAGCTACACTTCCCGAGACTTCAGATATTCCCCGCGAGCGATGGAGATCCGATGGGAAAAACCCTCAGTGACAAGGTATGGGACGAACATGTGGTTCGTACAGCAGATGGCGAACCCGACCTGCTCTACATCGACCTTCACCTGGTCCATGAAGTAACCAGCCCTCAGGCCTTCGACGGGCTGCGCCTTGCCGGGCGCACCGTGCGCCGTACCGATTTGACCATGGCCACCGAGGATCACAACACCCCGACGCTGAACATCACCGCTCCGATCGCCGACCCGGTCTCGAAGCTGCAGGTGGACACCTTGCGGGCCAACGCCGCCGAGTTCGGCGTCCGCATCCATTCCCTCGGTGACCTGGATCAAGGCGTGGTGCACATCATCGGCCCGCAGTTGGGGTTGACGCAGCCCGGCCTGACCGTGGTCTGCGGCGATTCGCACACCGCCACTCACGGAGCCTTCGGTGCACTGGCATTTGGCATCGGAACCTCCGAGGTCGAGCATGTGATGGCCACCCAGACGCTGCCGCAGGCCCGCCCGAAGACCATGGCGGTGAACATCACCGGCGAACTGCCTACCGGGGTCACCGCCAAAGACGTGGTGCTGGCGCTGATCGCCAAGGTGGGAACCGGTGGCGGCCAGGGCTACATCGTGGAGTACCGCGGCGACACCATCGAGAAGATGTCGATGGAGGGCCGCATGACCATCTGCAATATGAGCATCGAATGGGGTGCCAAGGCAGGAATGGTGGCTCCCGACGAGACCACCTTCGCCTACCTCAAGGGACGCCCGCACGCCCCGGAAGGCGCTGACTGGGACGCCGCCGTGGCGCACTGGAAGACGCTGTTCACCGACGCCGACGCCGTTTTCGACGCCGAGGTGGACATCGATGCCACCCAGTTGAGCCCGTTCGTGACCTGGGGAACCAACCCCGGTCAGGGGGTTCCGCTGTCGGCCGCCGTCCCGGGGCCCGATGATTTCGCCGACCCGGTGGCCAAGGCAGCTGCCGAACGTGCCCTGGAGTACATGGACCTGAGCGCTGGAACCCCGATGCAGCAGATCAAGGTCGACACGGTCTTCCTGGGCTCGTGCACCAATGGACGCATCGAAGACCTGCGCGCCGCCGCCGAGGTGCTGAAGGGCGCCACCATCGCCGACGGCGTGCGGATGCTGGTGGTTCCCGGTTCGGCTCGGGTGAAGGCCCAGGCCGAGGAGGAGGGCCTGGACGCGGTCTTCACCGAGTTCGGCGCCGAATGGCGGGCAGCTGGCTGTTCGATGTGCTTGGGCATGAACCCCGACCAGTTGGCCCCCGGTGAGCGCAGCGCGTCCACCTCCAACCGCAACT
>DMIX01000019.1 GCA_003451975.1 Propionibacteriaceae bacterium | reverse complement strand
CCCGGAGATGCGGGCTGCGATCACATCGTCGGTGACTAGGCCGCACAGGCCGTCGGAGCACAGCAACAGCCGATCGCCGACCTGCACGTCCAGCAGTTCTACGTCCGGGGTGTGCTGGGGTTGGCCGTTGATGACTTTGAGGATCAAGGAGCGGTGCGGATGCTCCAAGGCCTCGGCTTCGGTGATCTTGCCCTCGTCAATGAGGCTTTGCACCCAGGAGTGGTCGCGCGAGAGCCGGGTGAGTTCGCGGTCGCGGTACCGATAGGCGCGGGAGTCGCCGATGTTGGCCAGCGCCAACTTCTCGCCGTCGAACATGAGCACGCAGGCGGTCGAACCCATGCCGTCCAGGGACGGATCGGTGTCGACCAACTCGTTGATCAGATCGGAGGCGTCACTGATTGCGGTGGTCATCGCCGACAGCATGTCCTCGCCGCCGGGATGTTCGCTGTCGGCCTTGGCGAGCTGGTCCACTGCGATCGCCGAGGCGAGGTCGCCGGCGGCCGCGCCACCCATGCCGTCGGCCACGGCCAACATGGTGGGGGACACATAGGCCGAGTCCTGATTGTTCTTGCGAACCAGACCGATCTCGGAATGGGCGAGGTATCGCAGCGCCAAGGTCATCTATTTCTCCACACTCATCAGGGTGCGTCCGATGCGGAGGGTGTCACCGAGTCCGAAGGCGGTCGCTGCGGTGAGTCGATGTTCGTTCACGAAGGTGCCGTTGGTGGAACCGAGATCCTCCACCTGGTAGCCGGCGGTGGTCAGCACCAGCCGGGCATGGTGGGTTGAGACGTAGTCGTCGTCGAGGATCAACTGGCAGTCGGTGCCTCGGCCGATCAGGACGCCGCCGGCCAAGGGAATCACCATGCCGGCTTGGCGGCCGTGGGTGACCTTCAACTTGGTCGGTAGTTGCTTGGCCACCTTGCGGGACAGGCGTTCCTGCTGTCCGGGCGGTGCTCCGGCGTCCAGAGTGGCTTGAGCGAGTTCGACGGCGGGCACCTTGCGTCCGAAAAGGTCGGTTCGGATGACGTTCGCCACGAATGCGATGAACAGCCACAGCAGTGCCAGGAAGCCCAGCTTGAGGCCGAGGACGACCAGATCGGACATCAGCTATCGCCCACCGGGGAGAGGATCGTCAAATGGGTGGAGCCGATGTCGATGCGGCTGCCCTGGGTGAGCATGGCTTGCCGGGTGCGCACCCCGTCGACGGTGATGCCGTTGGTCGAGCCCAGGTCTTCCACGCTGACGCTGACACCGCTGTCGGTCTGAACCACTTTGACTTGGGCATGGAGCCGGGAGACGCCCGGATCGTTGATCCGCAGGTCGGCCTCGCTGCCGCGTCCGATTATGAGCCCTGGCGGTGTGAGCGGGTGCCGTACGCCATTCACTTCGATGACCAGGGTTGCCGGGCGGCTGGACGGCCGGGCCGGTGCGGCGGCGTCGACCACTCCGGCGACGGCGTTGGAGTCGACGGTGAAGCGCCCGATGGGCAGGGCGGCGTCCAGTTGGTAGTCGATGGTGATGGGGCCGTTGAAGATGTAGCCCTTCTCGGCGGCGTAGGTCATCAGCTGTTTGCCGATCTCGGCGTTGAGCGTCTGGCTGTAGGGCATGAGTCGGTCGTAGTCGTGCTGGGACAGTCCGATGGTGAAGGTATTGGGTACCAAAGTACGGTCGCGGCTGAGCAGGGTTATCTCTGAATCCAGCTCGCGCTGAAGCCGTGCGGTGATCTCCACCGGCTGCACATCGCCCTTGAAAGCGCGCGCGAAAACATTGCCGACGACGTTCTCGAGTCCCTTCTCGACTTTGTCGAAGACTCCCATGCGCCCCTCCTGCACCTGTGGCTGCGGCCCAAGCCTATCTATGGACCATCCATCCACCATATGTGCGCCACCCGCGCGCCTCCGGGTCTGAACCCGTGCCGGAGGTTTTCGCACTTTCGGCTGCCCCGTCAACCCGGTTCCGCCGACCGCTCCCGATTCGGTCATCGGCTCCAGTTCGAGGCGGAGCACTCGACCGATTGTGGAGCGTTTGCCGAGTTGGGAGCCGACGGGCGCGCTGTGGTAGCCTCTTTCGGCTGGCTCTACGGAGTTTGCGCGCGAGTGGCGGAATGGCAGACGCGCACGGTTCAGGTCCGTGTGTCCGAAAGGACGTGGAGGTTCAACTCCTCTCTCGCGCACTCATTGGTTACGTGCCCGTGACACGGGCAAACGGTACCTGACTGGCGGCTTTGGGGCCGATGTGGCGTTGCTCAGGGGTACCCAGGAAGTGACTTCGGTGGCTCTTCGTGCCCCACGCTTCCTCACGTGTGCCCCAGGTCGGCGAGGAAAAGGCGACCCTTCTACAGGTATTCAATACAGATCGCACTGCGCCGTCGTCAGGATGGTGACACCGGAGAATCGTTGCGTTCGTTTTGTTCGTTTATAGCGGCTGGCTGGTAGTGTGGCGGTCAGAGGAGGTGGTCGACGTGGCCCGGAATCAGGCGCCTGCTGACACCAGGACCTACTTCCCCGAGGGGTCCGAGGCTCAGATCGTCGACTTCGTCCAAGCTTTGGCCGATCGCGGAATCCTCGCGCCCACATCGAAGGCGGCTTTGGTGGCGCCGGACAACAGTCGGGTCGAGTTGCCTGAGCCTCTGCACGCTGTGCTTGTGCAGGTGGCTGAGGCATTGATGCAGGGCATGGCGGTAAGCGTGATTCCACAAAGCGCCAGGCTGACGACCCAACAAGCCGCTGACTTCCTGGGCGTCTCGCGTCCGACGCTCGTGCGACTGTTGGAGCGCGGCGAGATCCCGATGTCTAAGCCGGGACGCCACCGGTACGTGCAGTTGCAGGATCTAGTCACCTACCAGGACGCCATGCAGTCCCGACGCAGAGAGATCTTGGACACGATGGCGCGAGAGGCTGCTGAGGTCGGCCTGTACGAGGCGACCGACGGCCTGCCCCCTGCACTGCGCTGATCATGGCGTTTCCGGCTTTCCTGGATACCAACGTCCTCTACGGCGCCGTGCTCGCAGACACGCTCCTTCGCGTCGCTGAGGCGGGCGCCTACCGACCGCACTGGTCGACAGACGTCTTGGCGGAACTGTCTCGGAATTTAGTCCTGCGTGCCGGGCTGGGCCTGGACAAAGCTGAGCGTCGGATCGAGCAGATGGAGCAAGCCTTCCCCGATGCGAGCGTCACCGACTACACCGGGCTCATCGACGGTCTGGGATGCGACCCGAAGGATCGGCACGTGCTGGCGGCGGCAATTTACGCCGGCTGTCAGGTGATCGTGACGTTCAACACCAAAGACTTCCCGACGGTGTCGGTTGAGGGCTTCGGGATCACGGTCGTCCACCCGCAGGACTTCCTGCTCGATCAGTTAGACCTCTTCCCGCGTCTGGTCCTCGCCGCGTTGCAGGCGCAGGCGGCGACGTCCAGACGTCCCGAACTCTCCTACTCGCAGTTGCTGGGGAGGCTGCGCCGGGCCGGTGTGGGCGCGTTCGTCGACGAAGTTCGGCACCGTTTTGGCGAGCTTCCCGACGACGAGCGCATCGAAGGGAGACGTTTCCAGACTTAGGCGGCGCGAAATCTCATCCTGAAGTGTCAATCGAGAGCGTCGCGGCCCGGCTGACGGTTTGGCGCCTCGGGCACCGCAATCCTGATCGGGCGGCATTCCTTTCGCAGAACTCGAGTCCGTTTCACCTGTGCGCACGCAGCTCGCTTCGTCTTGAAGAGGGACGGCTCGCCTTCGGCAAGGGCCTTGAAGTCGTGTGGCGAGGGCTGCCAGAAGCTCAGCCTCGCTGATCGAGTGATGGTCGAGCTGGCGCGTCGTGTGTCGGTCGTGCGTTGCCGGACGCGCTACGGCTCCTGCCTGCGCCTGCCCTGCAAGTCTCGTTGGGCGGTGCACGGAACCGTACATAATGCCTAGCCAAATGCATGTTCAGGCGAAGTCGGTTAGAGGTTCAACTCCGCTCTCGCGCACATAACAGGCATCGTTGACTGAGAAGGACATCTCGCCGGAGTTCCTCCCGGACCATCACCAGATCGTGGCTTGGTGGCCGGGCTCCGCAACTCACAGCGCCCCGATTTTGTGCAGCCCGACCCAGACCATGGCAGTTCCCACCAGCACTCCGAAGACCAGCATCACCCAATAGGCCTTGTGCAACAGCCAGGTTCGGATGGTGCCGAGCATGCGGTCGGCGTGATCGGGGGCGAGGTAGGGGATCAACGCCAGCACGATCATCGGCGACAGACTGAGCAGGATGAAGGCGATGAAGATCAGCGCCGCATCCCACAGCGGCAGGCGGTCCTCCTGAATGGCGGTCACTGCCCCCAGCGTGAACACCCACAGCCGCAGCGAGGTCAGATCCGCTACGACGCCCAGGCCGAAGGCCCGCCAGGGGGTCAGCCCGCTCATAGCACTCATGAGGCGACTATCGCCCACAGTCTGGTTTCGGCGCAGATACGACCTGACTGCGAAGGCGTAGAAGACCGCCGCCGCAATCAACAGCATGGTGCCGGTGATCGTCGAACGGGTGTCCTTGGGCAGGTCCCAGGCCACACCGACGAACAACAGCCCGAATACCACGCCCTGCAGGAACTTCGTGGCTGCAAAGCCGCCGACGAAGGCGATCGCCTTGTGGTGGCCGCGCTCGGATTGGAGCAGCAGAATCTCGCCGATGAGGTAGGTGGGCAGGATCAGCCCGGCCAAAATCAATGGCGTCAGAGGTGCCCACGCTGCTGCCATAGCTCGACCCTAGCCTCCGGCCGCTGCGACAATGCCTCCGGCGGGGGAGAGCCGCGGGATCCAACGCGATTTCGCTGGCCGCTCAGAGCAGCAGTCGGATGTCTTCGGCGATGGCAGACGGCTCGGTACTGGGGGCATAGCGGCGAATGACTTGGCCGTCGCGTCCGATCAGGAATTTGGTGAAGTTCCATTTGATGGCATCACCGAGCACGCCGCCGGCTTCGCTGCGCAGCCAGTTGTACAGCGGGTGAGCGTTGGCGCCGTTGACGTCGATCTTGGAGAACATCGGGAAGCTCACGCCATAGTTCAGTTGACAGAACTCGGCGGTCTCCGCGTCGTCGGCGAACTCCTGGTTCTTGAACTGGGAGCACGGGAAGCCCAGGATGGCGAAGTCTCGGTCCTTGAAGTCCTCGTACAGCTTCTCCAGGCCCTCGAACTGCGGCGTGAAGCCGCATTTGCTGGCGGTGTTGACGACCAGCACCACCTTTCCGAGGTACTCCGACAGGGCTTGGTCGGAGCCGGTGATGGTCGTGGCGTGAAAGTCGGCGAGAGTGGTCATCGCATCTCCAAATGGTTGGGGTACTCCTGTGAAAGCGAACCAGGATGCCGCGGTATTCCCGCGGCTCCGGCAGCATCGCTGGTGCGGTGGCCAGCCGGGGTCGCCGATGAGCTTCCAGAATTCAGCGCGGCCGGATACTCATCCGTCGCCCGTGGAGTTCAGGAGTCGGCGGGCCCATCCAGCGGTGCGACGATCACTTCCAGCC
>DMIX01000188.1 GCA_003451975.1 Propionibacteriaceae bacterium | reverse complement strand
AGCAAGGCCAGCACGCCGGCGATCACCAGAACCGCCGGCAGCACCACCACCAGCGGACTGAACGGCAGCGGACGCTCCTCGCGGAGGGCCGTTTCGACCTTGGCCCAGCCGAACCAGGCTTGAACCGGGCAGGCGATACCGCCCAGGATCAGCACCACCGAAGCGGCCAGGCGAAACCCGGGATTCAGATTCAGCGCCAGGGATTCCAGCCCGACCCCGACCGAGATCAATGCCAGCGCAACGCCGATCCACGCCAGAAAGGTGCGCTCGTTGGCGAGCGTGAACCGGGCGTCGGGCTCGGAGCCACGGGAGTAGACCGACCGAGGAAAGCGTTCGCGGCTCATGAGTTTCTCCGGATCAGGGGATGCTGCTCCAAACACCGTCAGCCTAATCGCCTCCGATCACCCTTCTTGCGGGTTCCGGCATGACTTCGAGTAGTCAGCGCTCCGCCGCCGAAACCGGCCGGGGGAGATATCCGTTCCACTTACTCATCGCACAGTTGGCGTGCTGCTGCTGAGTCCCTGCCAGCTCACACATCTTGTGCAGTCGCACATCCGGCTTGTTTCGCTGCTCTGACCCACGCTGCAACGACAGTGTCGTACGCCTGCGTCGGGCCGACTTGGAGAATGCACTGGTGACCGAGGGCGTCTGTCCACTCCTGTTCAGTCGGCGGCGTGTTTGGGAACGCTGACCGGTTGGGGAAGCTGTTGGACGGTCCGTGGTGCCGGTAGATGGCCGCTGCTTTAGCGGTGATGTATCCAGCCTCGGCCAGTGCCCATAGGTCGTACAGGTCACGCGGAGCATTCCTGCTGGTGTCGCACCAAGCCACAGTTTTCGCGCCGACGAAAGACTCTGCGGTGTAGGTAGTCAAGGTGACGTTGGGTAGTCCGGCGTACCGCTGGGAGACCTCGGACTGCTGGCGCGGCCAGGGGGTGTAGTTCCGACCGTCAATCAGTTGCATCTTGAGCGGGATGCCGCCGATCCGATAGGTACAGGCAGTGGTGTCGTTCCGGGTCTGTGACAGCCAGGGGTCGGCTTCGATGATGCCGAAGTTGCGCTCCAAGGCGTTCCGGAGGGCGTTGTCGATGATGGCTGCCGCTTCCTTGCGTGGCCCGACGGAGAGCAGATCGATGTCCTCGCTGAGGCGAAGCCCATCGAGGATGGTCCTGCTCAGTGCGGTGCCACCGTAGAACACGAACTGATCGGCGTGCGGCGCGAGCGCATCCAACACGTGAGAGATGACGAAGTCGTGTTTGATCTGATCTCTGGCGACGCCGAAGTGTGCTTGCTGTGCCGCCGCGTCGGCCTCGGAAACGACATATCGCGGCCCAAGGCCGACCTGCGCCTCCGCCCGTGTGTAGCGAGCCCATCTCCCCTGCCGGTCGGGTGGCTTCTCGTCGCTGGTGCTCACCGCTCACCTTCTGTCTCTTGGATCAGCTTTTCGAGTTTGTGCCGCAGGGTGCGCGTGCGGCCTGCGGCCATTTCTTGTGCCCGTCCGAGGTCGACCCTGGCAGCGAAGGCTCGCGCCGCCACGTTGGCCTGCTGCGGCATGCCACCCAGGCCAGGGCGGTCGAGCAGGTCCAACAGAGTCTGTTCGGGAGTAGTGACAAGGAATCCACCAAGGTCCGTGCGCTCGTAGCGCGCGGCGAGCCTGGTGACGTCGGTGGTGGTGAACACGACTCGGCCGCCATCGGTCATGGTGACCGCCCGGTGCTGTTCAGGTACAGCGATGACTGTCACTCCAATTGCGCGGGGAATGGCGTGGTGGAAGCGGGCGGCTCCGAGCCCGTACAGGACGGGTACCCGGTCGGCGTACTGGGCGGTCGCGTAGGCCATTGCTGCCTCTTCAAGGCCGGGGCGCCAGCGGTGGCCGGGTGGAATGCCATCCGGCTTGGCGGTGTAGGTGCCCGGCGCGATCTGGACCAGTAGGCCAGCGTCCCTCATGTGCACGAGTTCCCGGCGAGGGTTGGCGTAGACGTGTTCGAGCATGATGGGGCGCACAGTGCGCAGCGGAGCGCCTGTGATCTCTGTCCGTATCCCTCGGGTTCGACCCACTATTGCCTCCTCGAATATGCATAACGCTACTCCATAGGTAGCGTTATGCATATGGGACTGAGGCAAGTGTCACCAGCGCCCGCTTGATTCACCCTTCGTCGGAACGAGAAATGAGGTCGGGACGAGCATCCACTGAGACCCTCGTAGCGCTGCTGGGCGTGATTGACTACCGGCATGGCAACCCGCGCCGACACCATCACGCTGATCTGCGATCTGCTCGACCCGCTGCCCATAACGACCAAGAAGATGTTCGGCGAGTACGCGCTCTACCTGGATACGAAGGTGGTCGCCTTCGTCACCGACGACGTACTGCGGCTCAAAGTCACCTCGGTCACCGACGACCGACTCACCGACGACATGCTCGGCGAGGCCTATCCCGGGTCAAAGGACTACTGGTGCATCGAGGTGGACCTACTCGAAGACCGCGACTGGGCCATCGACCTTGTCCGGCGCACCGCCGAGGCACTGCCGGTCCCGCCACCGAAGAAGCCACGCAAGCGGTGAATCCCGTCCCAACCGCGCACCAGAATCACAGGTAGGTGATCTGGCCCACCAGTGGCGCCAATTCCTTGCCGAGCCGGTGGCGGCGAGGCGCCTACAGCTTCCAAAGATCATCCGGAGATGCGCCCTCGACGTGCGCAGCCGAGACCTCGTGAGCCAAGAGCTGCGCTCCGGTGCGCAAGATCTGCCTCATCCTTTCCAGCTCAGCGGGACGCCAGATCGGGCTGTAGCTCTCACCTTCGGGAGTGACGCTCGGGAGATTCATAGCCCAAAACGCCTTGTCATAGATCTTCGCGGTCACCTCCCCACGTGAATCCAGGGGGATATCCAACGCATCCGCGAGCTCTTCCAGTGCGTTCCAGGCCTCCATGATCTTGCAGGCCTTCGATGGCGAAGTGGCAGAGTCAACAGCATCGAGCCCCGCTTGAAGATCAACGAGGGCTCTTCCCTCCTCGTCAATATCAATCGATTCTTGAGTGAGTTCTCGAA
>DMIX01000256.1 GCA_003451975.1 Propionibacteriaceae bacterium | reverse complement strand
CCTTTGAGCTCACCGAGTACGGCGAAGAGCTGTTCGGCGGCGGCGTCCTTGAGCTGGGCATCGACCTGGCGGGCATCGGCACCGAAGAGACGTCGGCCGGCGCCGACGCCAGCGCGGGCGGCCACGCCGAGCGGCAGTCCGATCAGGCGCGCGCTGCGTCCGAGAGTGGATTCGGGGAGCACTGTGCGGCGATCGTCGGATTTTTCGGTGTTCACTAGGCCAGTTTGACCGCTGATCACTCAATAACGAAGCCCGGCGTCTGGATTGGCAAGATCGGCGTCGCGGTGCCTCAGTGGTTTTCCAAGAGTGGGTCGTCGCACCCGCAATCGGGATGCCGCACCACCGGGCGCTGCCGCTGCGCGAAGCTATCCAGGCCGAGTTCGATGCAGCGGTTGTACGTTTCCGGGCTGATGCCGCGGTGCCAGGCCCGGATCTGATTGACCGCCGTGTCCGCCGCCCAGGCCAACAGTCCGGGGTCGGGGGTGACCCGCCGGCGACTGAGCTGCTGCAGCAGCTGCGCCCAGGCCGGATCGCGGTGGGCGCGAGCAAGGTCGTCGCAGTGCACACACGCCGAAACCCGAGGCTCGACGAAGGGTCCGACGACGGCGCGGGATGCTTCGATGCGGACTACCAAGTGCGGGCGGCCGGCCGATCGCAGTCGGGCGAGATCCACCCGGTCCGGCTCGGCGGTGGGGGCTGCGACAACGACCATTTGGTCGTGATCGATGGCGTCGGTGAGACCTGCGCGATCCAGTCGCTGAACCGGCACCGCCACCTGGCGCAGGGCGTCGACGGTGGCAGCGGCGAGCGGCCCTTGGCCCAACACGGCCACCGACGGCGTCAGCTGGGGGGAGTCGGTGGTCAAGAAGCCCTCCCTACTCAGATGTGCGCACAGCCAGCGCGCCTCTGCCACGCCCAAGGCTGGGACTCGGTGCGCGAGTTGAGTGGGGGTGAGTGGTTCCCGGAGCAATTCGATGGCGTCGGCAACGGCGCTCGGGGCCGAGTCCAGTACGAGGGCATCGGCGTCCAATCCGAGCTGCAGCGCGCTGGGGGTGCGCCAGAGTGTGGTGACCGGTCGCCGAAGCCGGAACGGAACCTCGGGCGCGGTGCTCATGTAGGTCAGCCTGTGTCGCTGCGACCGGGTAGGACAAGGGGTGAGTAGCGAGCGACAACACTGTCGCCGGGACGGTCAACACGGTCAGAGGTGTTCTCTGACTAGGAGCAAAGCAAAGGACGCCGACCCAATAGGCCGGCGTCCTTTGGTGTCTTCAGGCTTTGGGCAGGAAGCGGGTCAGGTTGGTGCCACATACCGGGCACTTCGCCTTGGCGATCCGCGTCCCCTTCTCATTGACCGTGACGTCGCCTTCGGCGTCGCGATGGTCCTTGCACTTGACGCAGTAAAAGGAGCCTTTGTAGGTGTCCTCGGCCACGTAATCCTCCTGTAGTTCGGCTTCGCCCTCGGGTGGGCTCGGCTTGCGAATGCCGCGCTCAGTCTATGCCCTGAACCGGGGGATTCGGCGCAATTCGCGCTGAGGCAGCGAGAACCCCCAGTGTTCGATTCGCTTGCCTTCCCCTGCTAGCGGACCGTTCACTGAGGGTCTCCATGAGAAAACTAACGCCCGGTGCCGTCCGGGGTCAACCGAAGCGGACAGGCGTGTCATAGGGTTCGACCATGAGTTCACACCCGCCGGTGGAAGTGCGTCGTAGCGCTCGTCGTCGGCGCACTCTGTCGGTCTTTCGGGAACACGGACGGCTGGTCGCACTGGTGCCGCAGCGGCTGACTCGCGCCCAGGAAGCGGAGCTGTTGCCGCCCCTGGTCGAGCGATTCCTCATTCGGGAGTCGAAGACCGGCACCCGGCTGGGTGAGGGCGAGTTGGAGCAACGCGCGCAGACGTTGTACCGGCGCTACATTCAGCCGCTGTCAGAGGTAGCGATGCCGACAGCCCGGGTGCGTTGGGTCGACAACCAGCGGCGACGCTGGGGGTCCTGCCGTGCCGATACCGGGGAGATCCGGTTGTCCTCCCGGCTGCGCACGATGCCTGGTTGGGTCGTGGACTACGTGATCCTTCACGAGGTGGCTCACCTGCTGCAGCCTAACCATTCGGCGGCCTTCCATCGGTTGCTGTCGGGCTACCCACGGCTGGCCGAAGCCAAAGCCTTCCTTTCGGGCTACCAGCATGCCGTCCAGGTGGGAGCCACGGGGCAGTTCAGTGACCTGGACGACGCGTCTGCGGATTGCCAGGACCAGCCCGACCCGGTGGGTTAGGCGCGGTCGTCGCCGCGGCCTTCCTCCTCCAGCAGCTTCGCCAGTTCGGTGTCCAAGGCGTCGGGCGCCTGGTCGGTGTCGTCGCCGGACGCGAAACCCAGCGGATCATCGAGGGCCGCTGCGTCGGGCAACAGATCCGGGTGGGCCCACACGGCATCGCGTCCCTCGCTGCCGCGCGCTGAGCGTAATGCAGCCCACAGGTTCTCAGCGTCTCGGGTGCGCCGAGGACGCAGTTCGAGCCCGACCAAGGTGCGCAGGGCGGTTTCGGCGGGGCCGCCGGAGGCCCGCCTGCGGCGCAGCATCTCGGCCAGCCCGATGGCGGACGGCATCCGGGACCGGGTGACCTCTGCGGTCACGTGGTCCACCCAGCCCTCGACGAGAGCCAGCAAGGTCTCCAAGCGTTTCAAAATCTCCTGCTGCACTGCAGTGCGCTGCGGGGCGAACAAAGACCTCGCCACCGCGCTACCGGCCTTCTCCAGGTCTTCCATGCTCATGACCGAATTGAGCTGGCTCTCGATGGCCTGCTCGAGAGCTTCGGGGTCGATGGTGATTTCTCGGGCGTAATGCTCGATGAGGGCCAGCAACTGCGGGCCGAGCCACCCGACCGCGTGGAAGAGGCGCTGCCGGGCGGCTTCGCGCACTCCCAGGTAGAGCAGCAGATCGTCGGAGTCAACGCCCAAGCCGTCGGAGAAGGCTTCGATATTGGCAGGAACCACACAGACCCGGGCCTGGTCGCTGATGGGCAGCCCGATGTCGGTGGCACTGAGCACCGTCGTGGCCAGTGAGGCCAAGGTCTCGCTGATCTGGGCGGCGAACATGCTGGCCACCGCGATGCGCAACATGGGCTCGGTGGCACCGGGTTGACCTTCGCTGATCAACGAGCGCAACGCGATCGACAGTTGTGAGATCACCGGCTGCGTCAACTGCTGCCACGTGCTGAAGGTGTGTTCGACCCAATCCTCACGGCGCCACGCGAGCGCCGGTGCGCTCAGCGGGGCGAAATCCATGTCTTCGCCCAGCCACAGATCGGCCAATGCAACCGCATCGCGAATCCGGGCCTGCTGGGCGGCCGGCGGTTCCGGGTCGGGTCCTGCTTCCCGGGTGGCGCGCAGCACCAAGTCGCGGGTGAAGCCCCAGTTCATTCCGCTGGTGGCATCTGAGGCTCCGAAGCCGGCGAGTTGGGTGTTGAAGGCAGTCATCATCGATTGCAGTTGCTGCATCACCTGCTCGGGATTCAGTTGACCGGCGGCATCTGGCGTCAGTCCGAGTTGCGCCAGCAGGCGTTTGAGCGCATCGTCGGCATCGCCGGGGTCGGGCTGGCCGCCCGGGAAGTTCGGATCACTCACGAGGTACTCCTTGGTTGCTTAGTTTCTATTCTCCCGCATCGTCCAAGCTGGTGGGAGGTCGGTGACCGGGTAGGGTTCCCCATGCGGACCTGTCAGGACAGTGGAGGTGGGCATGAGTCGGCAGACGTGGACGGCGGCGTTGTCAGCGCTGCTGTTCGTGATCCTGGCCACCATCATCGCCTTGGTGCCGGTTCCGTACGTGACCTGGTCGCCGGGCAACACCTATAACTTGCTCGGGGAAGTGAATGGCAAGGAAGCGATCTCGATCAGTGGAGTAGAGACCTATCCCTCCGATGGTGAGTTGCTGATGGCCACGATCGAAGTCACCGCTCCGGACAGCAGCCTGACCTTGCCGGAGGCACTGATCTCCTACTGGATGCCGAATCGGCAGGTACTGCCGCGGGCCGCTATTTATCGTCAGGGCACCACT
>DMIX01000370.1 GCA_003451975.1 Propionibacteriaceae bacterium | reverse complement strand
GGCGTAGGTGATGCCGTCGAAGTTCAACTCGACGGCCTCCAGATCAACCATGTCTGCGGCCACCGGATGGGTGGACGGGAGTTGGTCGGCGCGGTAGGCCCAGTTCTTGCGTCCATTGGTGAAGGTCGCCCACGGATCGCTGCCGACGCCGGTGGCTTGGCGAATCTCGGCTTGTGCGTAGTGGGAGGCCCACTCTGCAAACGATTCATTGAGCCACAAATCGTCCCACCAGGTCATGGTGACCAGGTCGCCGAACCACATGTGGGCCAACTCGTGAAGGATCGTGTTGTCGCGGGTTTCGTAGGACGCCTGCGTAACCCGGGAGCGGTAGAGATACTCATCGCGAATGGTGATACACCCGGCGTTCTCCATGGCCCCGGCGTTGAATTCCGGCACGAAGATCTGTGCGTAGTCGGGGAACGGCAGCGCCATGCCGAAGGCCTGGGCGAACACGGTGAAGCCGGCTTTGGTGGTGTTCAGGATGCGCTCGGCGTCCAGGTGCTCGGCCAGGGACTCCCGGCAGGCCAGGGTGAGCGGAATCTCGCCAGCGGGCCCGGAGTAGTGATCGGTGACGGTGTGGAATTCGCCGGCAATCAGTGCCGTGATGTAGGTCGAGATCGGCGGGGTGGGGGCGAACTCCCAGCGTGCCAGCTCAGGTCCGGCCTCGGTGGGCTGGACGGCTGGTGAATTCGACAGCACCGTCCAGTGGGAGGGTGCCAACACGGTGAGCGCGAAGCTGCCCTTGAGGTCGGGCTGTTCAAAGCAGGCGTACATGCGTCGGGCGTCGGCAGTTTCGAACTGGGTGTAGCAATACACCTTGTCATCGACGGGATCGACGAATCGGTGCAGCCCTTCTCCGGTTCGACTGAAGCGACACAATGCGCTGATCGTGAGTTGATGCTCGCCCTTCTTGGCGGTGAAGTTCACCTTGTTGTCGGCGAAGGCGTCGGCGGGCAGCGGCTTGCCGTCCAGGGTGGCTGAAAGCAGCTTGTCGGCGATCAGATTGAGGTGGGTTTTGCCGGAACTGGCGAGGGCGAAGGTCACCGTCGAGGTGGAGACGAACAGTGCGGTGGGGTCGTACTCGCCAACATCGGCGGTGCCGCTCAGGTCGACATCGACCTGGTAGCCCTTGACTCGAACGACGGCCGATCGGGCGGCGGCTTCATCGCGCGTGATGTTGGCTGGATACATGGCTGGACCTCACAGGGGTGGGTGTGCGTCATGGGGCTGAAGCACAAGGCAAGCTGAGAGGCTACCGTTCACAACGCCCGGCGCTCAACCTCGGCATCGCGCCGTAAGCGGGTGAATCGCAGTGACTACGCGGTTTCTGGGCGTGGTGGTCGCACTGAATCGCTTTGGTGGCGCAAGCTGTTCTCGTGCAGGAGTTGTCCACCTCTGAGGTGATTCATTGGGCGGACGCTGAAGTGCGCCTGGAGCGGGACGGGTCCCTGATGCGGGTGGTGCGAGGGCGGCATTTGGTGGTCGAGCTCGGTTGGGTGAACGTCAGTACTGCTGATCCGTCCCTGGTCACTGACGACGAGGTGGAACACTCGCTGACCACTAATGCCGGACGCCTGCTGCAGCGTGCCGCGATCAATGATGGCTGGCGTAGCCGCTGGGTGTTGGTGCGTGATCATGCCGGCTCGGTGCAGGTGGGCGAGAGGCTGCGCGTGCGTCCGGGGCCGGAGTACACCTTGTGGAGTTGGTCGGCTGGGGTGAGCACTGTGATCGTGGTTGCGCCGGCGCATGCGGCCAGCCCGGTGTTGGCTTTCCGGCTGGAGCAGGGCTATTTGGAGTTGGCCGAGGATCCGCAGGAGTCCAGTGCCTGGGTGGAGTATCTGGTGGCTCCGGAGGGCACCGTGTTGGAGACCGGCGATCGGCTGGTGACGGTGCTGGCCGGGCATTGGTATGCCGAGCTGGGCGATGTGGAGTCGCGCATGCCGCCGTGGTCGATGGAAACCCAGCTCGATGAGGGTGTGAGCTGGCTGGCTGATCTGGCCGATTGTGGTCTTGAGGTTCCCGATGAGCTGGTCGTGGAGTATGCCGATGGTCAGGTGAGCGTCGATGGTCCGCCGGGCAGCCACGTCGTCGACATCACCAATCCGCGCGGGTTGAGCCGGGTTGAGTTGGAGTGGGTGCCCCAACTCGAGGTGGCCCTGCACAAAGTGGTGGACGCAGCACTGGACCGTGCTGAGCCGCCGAGTGCCGCTGAGGCGTTTTGTGTGCAAATGGCCGCCGACCGGAACACAGTCTGGCTGGGCCAGAACGGTCACGACCTGCTCGATGTGGTGGATTGGGAATCGTCGGATTCACTGTTCGCCGCGGCGTTCGCGTTGATCCGCGGCCGGGCGCTGGGGGAGGGGGCGCTGGTCTCTGACGGGTTGCGCTGGCTGGCGCGGCGTCCGGTGGGCCTGGGATACGGCCGGGTGGTGATGGCCGGCTTCTTGGCGTCGGTCAGTGTTGGTCTGGACGCCCAGTCCCGCTGCCTGGAGATGCTCAGCCGTTCGGCCGTGGGACGTACCGCATAGCTGGAAAGCTCGCTGCTGCATTACCGCAGCGCCGATTTCGGGGCCGGCGAACTGGCCGGTGTCGCCAACCGCTTGGGTGGCTTGATGCCCGGTGAGCCGCCGTTGATGAGCTGGACCGAGATGGCTGAGCTGGTGGGCCTGTTAGAACTGTGTCCGCCGGAGTGGCCGCATGCCTCCTACTACGCGCAGGTGGCCGCCAAAGTGCGCGGGAAGATCCTGTGCGCCTACGTCAACGGCTGGATCGATGAGGCCGAACCCTTGGCCTGGTTGCTGCTCACCCCCGAACTCAGCGCGACGGCATAAGTTGGTGGGCACCGGCTACGGGCCGTAGACTCACGCCCGGTCACCGGGGCGTAGCGTAGTGGCTAGCGCGCCTGCTTTGGGAG
>DMIX01000400.1 GCA_003451975.1 Propionibacteriaceae bacterium | reverse complement strand
GTGCTATACTCCTCACACTTACCACGATAAAGGAGTGTGTGCGTGCACATTGATTGGCGTAAGTTGTGCTTAGTTTGTGTGCTGATTCTCTGTGTCGGGACCACCGTCGGTGTGGCGCCGGCATGGGCACAGTCGCCCGATCCCTCCAAGCTGGTTCTCGCTTTCTACTATACCTGGTATGACGAAAACACCTGGATTCCCGAAAAAGTCATCGATATGCCTCTCGAACCGTATGCCTCCCGTGACCGCGCGGTCATGGCGCGGCATATCGAGCAGGCCAAATCGGCCGGCATCGACGCCCTGGTCGCGTCGTGGTACGGTCCGCAGGTGGAGAATAACCAAACCGAACCCAATTTCAGCGCGCTGCTGGAAATCGCACAGGAGCACGGGTTCAAAATGGCCGCCGATTACGAAACGGCGTCCCCTTTCATCAATAGCCAGGCGGAAACCATCGCTGCCCTGCGCCATCTGCTCGACGTCCATGCGCCCAAGGACGCCTACCTGAAAGTCGATGGCCGGCCCGTCATCTTCTTCTGGGCGATCGATCGCGTGCCGCTTGCGGAAGGGCAGACCTCCGCACTGGCGGCGTGGCGGGCCATTCGCCAGCAGGTCGATCCCGAGCACCGCTCGATCTGGATTGCCGAGGGCGTTGACATCGCCTACCAGGAGGTCTTCGACGGGCACCACCTCTACAACATCGCCTGGGCAGCGGACGTCGGACGCAGCCTGGCGGACTGGCAGGGACGCGTCCGGAAATGGTCCGCCAGCAATGGGCAGGACCGCTTGTGGGTCGCGACGGTCATGCCGGGGTGGAACGATCTCAAGACCGGGCGTTCCTCCGCGTACGTGCGCGATCGCGAGAACGGCGGCTTCTACCGCGCGTGCTGGGAGGGGGCCATCGCCACCCAGCCCGATTGGATCATCATCACCAGTTTCAATGAGTGGATCGAGAATTCATACATCGAGCCGGGGCAGGCATACGGCAACGTCTATCTGGACCTGACCAGGGAGTGGTCCGACCGCTTCAAGGCCAGCATACCTGCCGCCGGGGCCGCTGAGACTCCCACAGTGGAGGCGCCGGTCACGGAGGAGGCAGCGCGCGAGGCTGCAGCCGTCTCACTGGCGGCGTCTCCGACCGCGCATTCTACCACGGAAGCCGCGCAAGCCCCCTCCGGTGTGGATCCGGCCGCGCAACCGCTCGTGACCGTCTCCCCCGTCGTCGTAACCACGACGCGTGAAGCGACAGCCGTGGCACTGGCAGCCTCGCCCGTTGCGGATTCCACGGAGGAATCCGCTGCAGAGGCGGCGGACGTTTCCGCCGGGGCGGATGCGGGCGCGGACTCGCCTGTTGCCGCAAATCTGCCGCTCAGCGGCACCGCAGTGCTCTCCGCAACACCGGTTTTCACGCCCACGCTGGCGCTCGTCGCCAGCCTCACGTTGAGCGGCACGGCTGAAATCGATCCCACACCCATTGTGACGACTGTCGTCGTGTCCGGCGAGCAGACCGAGCAGCATTTGGGCGTGCCGGCGCCGTCGCCATCTGCCGGCGTGACCGTCACCGGCGAGATTCTGGATGGCAAGACGCCGTTGCGCGATGGTCCCGGCAAGGAATATGCCGTGATCGGCTTGCTGCACGAGGGGTTTATCGTCCAGATCGTGGAGGGCGATCCCGCTGCGGAGTGGTTGCAGGTGGTCGCCCCGACAGGTGAGATCGGATACGTGCAGGCGGAGTCGGTAGACTGGCAGCAGATTCCCGTGCCGCAATCTCCTTCCCAATTCGTGACGTCTCCATCCGTTTCGCAGATCGATGGCGCGCAGGGCACCGGCATGGGTAGGATCGCGACGGTGATCTCCGGCACCAAACTACGTGGTGGGCCGAGCACTAGCTTCGGCCCCGTCACCAAGTTAGAGGAAGGCGACCAGCTCGCGATCATCGGCAGCAACCTGGATGGCAGTTGGTACCAGGCCAACCTGGCGGATGGCTCGTCCGGTTGGGTGTTGGCCTACAAAGTCGTGCTGCTGGAGCCGACGGCGACGCCCGCTCCGCTGGTGACCGCTCCGCTGACACCGACCGTCGCCGCGACGGAAACGCTTTCAGCGACCGTCCCGCTGACCACTGTGCTGCCCGTCACCAGTGAGCTGCCGGCGCTCGTCACTGCCGAGCCGTCGCCTGTGCCGGCAGCGACGCCGCTGACCGGACTGGCTGCGGTGTTGTCCGAGGGCGCGCCACACCGTACCGAAGCGTTGTTCGGCATCGTGCTGGTCATCGCCGGCATCGGTGTACTGCTGGTTGCGCTGGCGTCGGCGGTCCTGCACTTCTCGGCGCGGCGCGGCACGTAACCGCCTGCTGGTCGAATCATCTCGACGTGACATCTTTCTTGGAGGGGTATCATGTTGCACGCTGACATTGCGAAAGTGCTGATCGCGGAGGACGAGCTGCAAGCGCGCATCCGTGAGTTGGGGACGTGCATTGCGGAGGACTACGAAGGCAGAGACCTGCTCCTGATCTGTGTGCTGAAGGGTGGGGTCATGTTCCTGTCCGACCTGATGCGAACGATCAATATGCCGGTCAGCATCGACTTCATGGCGACGTCGAGCTATGGCGGCGGTACCGAAACGAGCGGCGTCGTGCGCATCCTCAAGGACCTCGACGCGGCGATCGAAGGGCGGCACGTCCTGATCGTCGAGGACATCATCGACACCG
>DMIX01000170.1 GCA_003451975.1 Propionibacteriaceae bacterium | reverse complement strand
GTGTGAGACGAGGAGCGGCGACGAGTAGGTGGCGAACTTCTCCCTCGGCCGCTTCGTCAGGAAGCCGCTGGAGCGCGCTCACGACCTCTGCCTCGGAGACAGCACCCGGAGGCAAGTCCAGCCAGAGGTAGTGATCCACAAAGTCGCGGTGCCCGATGCGGGGTGCCTCCTCGGACCGGCTGCTTCGCGGGTCGAGAGCATTGGCGAGCGACGGGAAGCTGTCGACCACTAGATCAAGGAGTTCCTGGCCAAATGCCAGATCGCGGGTGACAGAACGGAATCGCGCCATGACGGCCTCAGCGCGATCCTTGCGATCGGTGTCGATCAGGTATGGCCCGCCTCCTACAAGAAACTGCCGCTCATCAATGAGCGCCTTCCACAAAGGTGGAGCGGCGACGCGAAGAAAGAGCGTCAGATGAAGGTCCCTCTGATGGAGTTCATCTCGTACCCGGTCCGGGATCGCATTGGCGATATCGACATACCGCGCAACAGCACGCGGCGTCGTCACAGCCGCCCTGATAAGCGATTCAAGCCTGTAGCCCACTCCCGGATCGTTTCGGTCGCCCTCGCTGAGGGACATCTTTCCGAAGAGGATTTCATCGAGTTGCGTATCCGTGAGCGGTGGGACTTCCCAACGACGCTCGACGATCTTCTCCAGATACCGTCGAGCGCGTTCTGTCGAGTCTGCAGCAATCGCTGTTTGTTTCAAGAGGTGGTGCAGGGTGTCCTCGTCATAGGCCAGGAGGTAGTGCAGCCCTGGCACATCACCGACCAGGCGGATGAGCTTGAAGAGGATGAGGAGTTCGTCCGGGTTCAGACGGTCGAGGTCATCCATCACGATAAGCAACTGTCGCTCGGACGTCGCCAACCCATTCGATATGGCGTCACGAATCTCGGAAGGAGTTGTGACTCCGAGGGCGGTGCCAGCTTGTTTCGCGACAGCAGTTAGGTCCACTGGGCCGAACTTGGCAGAGGGCCCAACCAACATAAGCAACTTCGCAAGCCGAGTGCGTCGAACGCGCTGCCCCAGTGTTTGTTGGACCAGCAACGACGCGAACCCGGCAAAAAGCGCCTTCTCGTCGGCGTAATACCAAGGGTTGAAGGGTACAACGGTGCATCGCGTCGCGGCCCAATCGGGGCTTTCCTTCAGATCACGCAGAAGTGCTTCGAGTAGCCAAGTCTTACCGCTCCCCCAGTCTCCAACAAGCGCGAAGGTCGCCGACTCGCGACTACTCTGGAGACGTTCAACAACTCCCCTTGCGTGCGCGGAAGCAAGTGGAGTGCGTCCGAGGTCGAACTCGTTACTAGCTGGCTCTGCCATCGAACTCTCCGCCCATCAGCACACTAGGCGGGCACTCATTGACATCCCGCAATCCGTGCCCTTCCCAATCTACTTGCACAACGCCCCCGGTCACCTCTGCCTTGCATGCGAGTCGCTTCGCGGGAACCCGCTCACGCTTCACAATCAGTGCCAAATGGGCGCTTGACACTTGGCCACAAGGCACTAAACAGCTGAGAATGCGGAGCATGACCTATGACCGACCGATTCCTCGGCGCAATCAATAAATGTTCGGCAATTGGGATATGTCCTGGATGCCTCTGCTTCTGGTCCAGGTCCGAGCCACTGGTCGCTGAGCCAGCTGGGAGTCCGCCAGGGTGAGTGCGTTCGCCCAGAGGCCCTCTTCTCGATGCATCCCAGCCTGTGCGTACCGGGCAAGCCATGTCTGGCTAGCTGCTTCTCTGGTCAGTCTCGACAACTAGGACCGCCACTGCGTGCCCCCAATGGGATTCGAACCCATACTGTGGCGGGTTTAAGCCGCCTGCCTCTACCGGTTGGGCCATGGGGGCCCGGCTCGGTGAGTCTACCGAGAACGCTCAGACCTCGCCCTCGGCCAGGCCGGCGATCAGGCCGTCGAGGATGTCGGCCTCACTGACCACCAGGGGGATGCCCAGCCGGGCCCCGATCTGGCGGCACACCAAACCCCCGGCGGCGATCACGTCGGCGCGGCCTGGCACCATCGTCGGGTAGGCCGCGACTGCTGCCGCGGACATGGTGAGCAGTTCGGTGGTGAAAGCGGCCAGCTCGCCGCCCTCGAGCCGCGAGCCGTGGACGGCGTCGCGGTCGTAGACGGCCAAGCCCTGAATCAGGGCCGACAGGCTGGTCACCGTACCGCCGACGCCCACCCAGGTGGCGACGCCGGCGAAGTCGATGCCGCTGCTATCCAGCAGTCCATTGATGAAACCCACCGCAGCTGCAATGTCGGTCTCGGTCGGTGGGTCCGCAGTCCAGAAGCGTTCTTTGACCCGCACCGAACCCATGTCCAACGACACAGCCTGCTGCACCACACCGTCAGTGCCGAAGACCAACTCGGTCGAGCCGCCGCCGATATCAATGACCAACACGGGCTGAGCCACCGCACTCAGCGCGTTAACGGCCCCCCGATAGGACAACCGCGCCTCCTCCGCCCCCGGAATGATCTCCGCGTCGACGCCCAGTCGGGCGCGAACCCCGGCGAAGAATGCCTCAGAGTTGGCGGCATCGCGGGCAGCAGAGGTGGCCACCACCCGCCGCCGACCGACACCGAGTTCGTCCAGTTCAGAGCCGAAATCGGCCATGGCGTCCAGCGTGCGTGCCAGGGCATCGGGATGGAAAGCCCCAGTAGCGTCCACTCCTTGCCCCAGCCGAGTGATGTGGAGCCGTCGATCGATCTCCGTCAGGCGGCCGTCGGATTCGCGACGGCATACCA
>DMIX01000118.1 GCA_003451975.1 Propionibacteriaceae bacterium | reverse complement strand
GTGCCTGTGTGGTCGGTTGGGATCTGTCGGAAAAGGTGTTGGATTCCTTCGACGGGCCCAACTACCTAGGTCTTCAGGTCGATGTCACCGATCCGTCCGCCGTGGCGGCTGCGCTGGCGCGCCAGGTGGAGGTCTTCGGCGGCATGGACATCTTGGTGGTGGCAGCCGGCGTGTTCCCCACCAGCGCAAATCTCGGTGAACTGACCGCCGACGCCTGGCGGCGCACCATGTCGGTGAATGTTGATGCCGTCATGGAGTTGTACGGCCAGTCGATGCCGCTGTTGGCCGCGGGCTTCCCCTACGGCCGGGTGGTGCTGATCGCGTCGAAGAATGTGGCCGCACCCGGACCGGGTGCGGCGGCGTATTCCTCCTCGAAGGCCGCGGTGACCCAGCTCACCCGAGTGGCAGCGTTGGAATGGGCTTCGGCAGGGATTCGGGTGAACATGATCCATCCCGACGCCGTGTTCGACACCGGCCTGTGGACGCCGGAGCTGCTGGCTGCTCGCGCCGAGCACTACGGCATGAGCGTCGATGACTACAAGCGGCGCAACCTGCTCCATACCGAGATCACCAGCGCCGACGTTGGCCTGCTGACCCGGGAGCTGTGTACAGCATCGTTCGCCTGTGTCACTGGTGCACAGGTTCCGATCGATGGCGGCAACGAGAGAGTGATTTAGGAGTTCGGCAATGCAATCAGGACGTCTGGATGGGGTTCCGCCACGCAATGGGGATTGGGGTCCCGCCTACATCATCCAAGGACCGACCAGCGACATCGGCTTGCTGACGCTGCGTCCCGGCGATGAGATGACCAACCACATTCATCACTTCTGTGACGAATCCTTCATCGTGATCGACGGTGAGGCGACCTTGTGGGTGGACTGCGGCGAGCCGCGCGCCATGGTGCCCGGCGATGTGGCCCGGTGCGCCCCCGGGGAGATGCACTACTTCCGCAACACCTCCGATGACATCTTCACGATGGTCTTCATCAAGTCTCCGGCTAGCCCCGGCGACACCATCAACCTGCCCTGGCAGCCCGGACAACGTCCGCCCGAGGTGCCGGCACGCCCTGAACCCACAACCGAAAGGAACTAGAAATGGCCGACCTCGACGGCAACATCAACGCCAAGGATTGGGGCTTGGATACCCCGCAAACCTCCTGGGACTTCCCGATCAAGGGGGCTGGCCAACTCGACTTCGGAATGCGCCACCGGCTGGCTCGCATCTTCGGCGAGGACGGCCACACCGCCATGCTCGCCTTCGACCACGGCTACTTCCAAGGCCCCACCCGTGGTCTGGAGCGCATCGATTTGAACATCGTGCCGCTGGCTCCCTACGCCGACGCGCTCATGGCCACCCGCGGCGTGTTCCGCTCGATCATCCCGTCCACTGTCGACAACGCCTTGGTGATGCGGGCCTCCGGTGGGCCGTCCATCTTGAAGGAACTGTCCAATGAGCGGGTAGCCATGGAGATGGCTGACGCGGTGCGGATCGATGCCGCAGCGGTGGCCGTCCAGGTGTTCATCGGTGGTGAGTTCGAGACCCAATCGATCGCGAACCTGAATACCCAGATCGATGCGGGTTACCGTTGTGGCATGCCGGTGCTCGGTGTGACCGCGGTGGGCAAGGAGCTCACTCGCGACGCCCGCTACTTCGGGCTGGCCACCCGCATCATCGCCGAGTTCGGAGCCCAGATGGTCAAGACCTACTACATCGATGAGGGTTTCGACGAGGTCGTGGCCGGCTGCCCGGTGCCGATCATCATGGCTGGCGGCAAGAAGCTGCCCAGCCTGGAGGCACTGACCATGGCGTTCAACGCCATCGATCAGGGTGCTGCCGGTGTCGACATGGGTCGCAACATCTTCCAGCGGGTCGCCCCGGTGGCGATGATTCAGGCAGTGCGGGGCGTCGTCCACGACGGTTTGAAGCCTGCCGAGGCTCATCAGCTGTATCTGGAGTTGTCCGGTGGCGCTACCGACTGAGCTCGGGCGACCGCGGTCGCCCTTTCTGCTGATCAACCCGAAGGCCTACTTGACTGGTGCTGCCATCAAAGGCTTCGCCATTGTGGCCGACGGGTTGGCAGCAGAACTCGATGTTGACGTGGTGTTCACCGCCCAGCATGTCGATCTGGCTGCGATCGCTGGCGCGACGACGAATCTCATCGTCGCCGCCCAGCACCTGGACCCGATGGGTTACGGGCGCGGCATGGGCCACATCCTTCCCGAAGGGGTTGTCCAGGCCGGTGCTCGGGCGGTGGTGCTGAACCACGCCGAGCACCCGCTGTCACTGGGCGAGTTGGACGCTGCGATGCGGCGGGCCGAAGAGGTCGGGTTGACCACGATCGTGTGCGCAGACTCGATTCGACAGTGTCGAGCCGTGGCGCAGCTCGATCCGGCGATCGTGATCTGTGAGCCGACGGTCAACATAGGTACCGGCGTGATGGCCGTCGATGACTACATCTGCGAAAGCACTGCAGCGGTCAAGGCGGTGAATCCCGACATCCTCGTCGTGCAGGGTGCTGGGGTTGGAACCGGTGCCGATGTGACCCGCATGATTCGGCTGGGTGCCGATGCTGCCGGTACCAGCAGCGGGCTGATCAATGCCGATGATCGATCGTTTGCCCTTCGGGGAATGATCGAGGCGGTGGCGCAACTCCGCGACGAGCGGGGGGTCTGACCATGTTGATCGGCCTGCCCGAGGCGCTCGCCTTCGCTGAGAGGCGACAGGTGGCGTTGGCAGCGGTCAATGTGCCGTTCTTCGAGGCACTGCTGGCCGTGATCAAGGTCGCCGAGGCCACCAGAACTCCGGTGATTCTGCAGCACGCCGAGGTTCATGAGCATCTGATGAGCATTGAGGACATCGGCCCGGTGATGCGCGTGCTGGCCGAGCGCAGTTCGGCACCGTTCGTGCTGCACGTGGATCATGCCTCGAGTGCGGAGTATGTGGCCCGCGGCTTCGAGGTGGGCTTCAACTCCGCAATGATCGACGGTTCGTCGTTGCCCTTCGAGGAGAACGTGGCGCTGACCTCGCAGGTTGTGGCGCTGGCGCGCGAGCGCGGCTTCGGCATCGAGGGTGAACTCGGCGTCATGACCGGCAATGAGAACGGCAACCCCTCCCAGGGGGTGGCCGACGCCTCGCTCTATACCGACCCGAAGCAGGCAAGGGAGTTCGTGGCGCGCACCGGGGTGACCGCCCTGGCGGCGTCCTTCGGTACGGTGCATGGGCTGTATCGGCGCAAGCCCGAACTCAACTATGAGTTGATCAGCCAACTGCGCGCAGCGACGGGGGTGCCGCTGGTGATGCACGGCGGCTCGGGGCTCAGCGCGCCGGAGTATCGAGCCTGCATTCACCACGGCGTTCGCAAGGTGAACTACTACACCTACGCGGCCAAGGCCGCCCTGGATGCCGCCCGTGACGAACTCGCCAACCCCGACACGGTGCTCTTCCCCGACATGGCCCTAGCCGCCCAGCAGGCAGTCACGATCGACGTAGCGTCGCTGGTCGAGGTGTTGCGCGCCCCGGCCGACCCCGTCGCCGTCTAGGCAGCGCCGCTGCAACGATTCGCTCCCGATGGGTGAGACCCGCAGCGTGTCGTGGGGCGAATCACCCAGGTCGGTGCAGATTGTTGCACCTACTGAATTCGACGCTGGTGCTGCAACACCGGCAGTCGCTCCCGGACGCCCGCGACGGTGGTCAGCTCGAGGTCGATGATCGCCAGTTCGGGGTCTTCGCCGAGTTCGAGCAACACGGTGCCGGTGGGGCCGACCACCATGGAATGGCCGATGCCGGTCGGGGTGCGGCCGTTGGGGTCAGTGGGCGGTTTGGCCTGATCGACGGCGACCACGAAGGCGGTGGCGTCCATGGCCCGGGCGGTGACCAGCGTGCGCCATTGATGCAGCTTCTCCGGGCCGTCGGCCCACGAAGCCGGGAGCAGGATCGCCTCGGTGCCGCGGCCGGCCAGCTGGGTGAACAGGGCAGGGAAGCGGACGTCGTAGCAGGTGGCCAGCCCCAGAGTGTGCCCGGAAAGCTCAATGGTGACCGCCTGCTCGCCGGCCCGGATCTGCCGGGACTCGGCGTAGCCCAGAGCGTCGAACAGATGGATCTTGTCGTAGCGCGCCTCGGCGCCGCCGGTAACCAGCAGCGTGTTGTAGACCTGCGGGCTGTCGGTGGTGGTGAACATGCCAACCACGACGGTGATGCCGGCATCGGCGGCGATCGAGCGGACCGCTGACGCCCACGGCCCGTCAAACGGTTCAGCCGCATCGGCCCGTGGCCGCGCGAAGGAACACATGGTCGCCTCGGGGAAGACCACCAATTCAGCACCGGCGCGGGCGGCTTGGCCGGTGAGGTCGGCGACCAGCGCGAGGTTGGCGTCCGGGTCGGTGGTGGACAACAGTTGGCCCAAGGCGATGCGCATGGACCCACTCTGC
>DMIX01000304.1 GCA_003451975.1 Propionibacteriaceae bacterium | reverse complement strand
GACGTCGATTTGCAGCTCATCGGTGATGCGGGCCAGTTGATCGATGTGCGCGGGCTCGTAGAACTGCGCTTCATCGCACACCAGGAAGTCCACCCGTCGACCGTTGGTGAGCTCAGTGACCACGTAGGTCCAGAAGTCGAACTCCGCGGTGACTTCGAGGGCCTGCCTGGTCAACCCGATTCGAGAGGTGATCGTGGCCTGCCCGGACCGGTCCAGCATGGTGAACAGCCGACCCTCGCGCTTGGCCTGAGTCTCGGTGTAGGCGACTTGGAGTGCCAATGTCGACTTTCCGCAGTCCATGGGACCGGTGAAATAGGTCAGTTCCGCCACTGAGTCATCTCCTGTCGTGCCTGCTGCTCTCGTGCCCTGGTGAGTCGCTTCGCCATCAATCGATGAGCAGCGGCACCGTCATTTCGGCGGTCGACAGCGAGCCATGCATACCGATCAGGCGGAACTCTCCGGGGAACTTCCGGCTGAGTATCGCACCATCATCAGACATCGCCACCACGACGTCCCCGAAGCGGTCGGCGAACCGCGGCGCCAAAGGCCCGAACCAGCCAGCCTCGATGGCCTCGCTGCGGGTGAGCACCCAGGCGCGGTCGCCCAATCGGCGGCGCCACCGCTCGGCCACCTGCTGGCCCGTTTCCGGCGCAGTCATCAGATGTCGGAACCGGGCTTCTCCGGCCACGGCAGTCACATCGGCCATCAGTTCGGCCTCATCATCGATGATGACCCGCGAATCCTCGGTCACGTCGACCATGCCGTGATCTGCGGTGATCAACAGTCGAACATCGTCGGGGAGCCGCTCGCGCAGGACGCGGGCGAGCCGGTCGACCCAGGCCAGTGCATCCCGCCAAGCCGAGGAATCCACACCTTCGGGATGGCCGGTCTTGTCCAAGAGGCGCTCGTAGCAGTAGGTGAGGTTGCGTCCGCCGATAGCGGCGGCTGTGTTCACCAGTTCAGTGCGCTCGTCGAGGTCGCCCTCACTGCTCACCCCCAAGAAGTTCGGGTCGCGCAGCGCCAGTTCGGTCAGGCCGGTCGCGGCGAAGGCCGCCGGGGCGACCGTTGCGGTGCCGATCCCCGCTTTGGCGAATCGTTCGAAGGAGGTGAGCTGGGGCTGCACGTCGATCCCATACAGCCCGGAGGCCCACCGAAGTGCGTTGAGCACCTCACCCAGTGGCGGGTACCAGAAGGAATACCCGGCCACGCCGTGAGCCCCCGGCGCCAGACCGGTTCCGAAGCTGGTGATCGAGGTCGCGGTCGTGCTTGGGACACCACAGGTCAGCGACGGGCCGTTGAGACTGCTCAAGTAGGGGGCAAGCTCGCTGTGCCGTGCCAACTGCTCAGTGCCCAAGCCGTCGATGAGCAGCACCACGTAGCGCTGCGACTCCGGTAGTCCCAGCACATCGCTGGAGCCGATCCCCAGGTGCGCACCCACACTGGGCAGCAGATCGGCCAGGGTGTTCACCCCGTAAGCCGGAATCACCGGGGAGGTCATGAGCTCCTGCCGTTTACCCTTTGCAGGGCGGTGGCGAAGCTGACCAACTGGCGAACTTTGTCGGGGCCGTCGCCGGCGGCGCTGATGCGCACCGTCAGATCTTCAGCGGCCGCTACTCCGGTCAGCCCGTGGTCGGCCTCGCAGGACGGGTCGCTGCAGTGCGCTGGTTCCAGATCGACTCGACTCATGGTGCCCCAGGCAACCGCCAGCCAGGTCTCCACCACCTCCGAGCGTCCCGAGCCGAATCGCTCGGCATTCCCGACAACCTGGCTCAAAGCCACCGAGGTGATCTTGTGCAGCGGCACCGACTCTGTGGTCGTGAGGGCTTGCCCAGTCTTGCCCGGCTCGTTGTTCTCATCGGTGTGCGAGACCAACAGCCGACTCGGCGTCAGGACCAGCACCGACATGTGGCGCTGGATCTCGTCGCGGTTGAAGGTTGCTTCCTGGTGCACCAGATGGGCGACCACCGGCTCCTCGCCCAGCGCCATCGCCACGGTGTCGGCAACCAGTTCAGGGAAGTAGCGACAGCTATCAATGTCGCGACCCAGATCTGCAGGCAGCCGGCCAGAACCCGAAGTGCTCATTGACTCATCCTCGCATGCGCGTGCGGTCGACCCAAAAGTCCCACGCCACCATTAGGGTGTTCACCGTGAGCACCCGTCCCTTCATCGCAGCCCGGGTCGAGGAGTTCATCGATCGGCGCATCGAGGCCCTGCTCCGTGGCCTTGGCTGGCGTGAGCGTGTCATCTGCTACACCGGCTATGGCAGCAGCGAGCAGCTTCGGGTGCTGGGTCGGGTGATCCTGGTTCCCCACCGGGCGCGCACCACCTTCGGTAAAGCCACCGAAGACCTGATCCGCCGCCGGGGTTTCCGCAACTTCTTCAGTGCTGCCCGGGTACGGGCCCCGTTCACCGTCAACGTTGATGGACGCACCGTCCACGGCATCACCGACCGCGGCGGCTATATCGACCTTCGGGTGCGCGACCATGGCCTGCAGCCCGGTTGGGAACAGGTCGAGGTGCAGACCGCAGAGTCCGAACCCGAATGGGCCGCTGTGCACGTCATCGCCGACTCCGCGCGATTCGGCTTGATCTCGGACATCGACGACACCATCATTTCGACTTTTCTGCCGCGGCCCATGATCGCCGCCTGGAACTCCTTCATTCGCGACGAGTCGGCTCGCCAAGCCGTCCCGGGAATGGCTCGAATGTACGCCTCGATGCTGGCCCGCCACCCTGGGGCTCCGGTGGTCTACCTCTCGACCGGTGCCTGGAACACCCACGGATTCCTGGCCCGCTTCCTGAAGCGGCACAACTTCCCGCCGGGCCCGATGCTGCTCACCGACTGGGGGCCCACCAACACCGGCTGGTTCCGCTCTGGTTGGGAGCACAAGGCCGCCGCCTTGTTGCAGCTCACTCGGGATTTCCCGCAGATCTCCTGGCTGCTCGTGGGCGACGACGGACAGCACGACCCGGCGATCTACACCGAGTTCGCCCGCATCGCACCCGATCGGGTCCGAGCGATCGCAATCCGGCAGCTCACCGCGGCCGAACAAGTGCTCGCCCACGGCACCACCGGCATGATCGACCCCGACGACGAGGTCGCCGATATCCCGTGGGTGTCCGCCCCGGACGGGCGTGGCCTGCTGTCCGAGTTGGACCGCCTGCTTCACCATGATTGAAACCCGCAAGAAAGGCCAGCGCACGCACTATGGTCGCCAAACCACCGCCGGTTGAGGATGACTTCGCCGAACGCATCGTTGATGTCGATGTCTCCGCCGAGATGGAATCCAGCTTCCTGGAGTACGCCTATTCGGTGATCTACTCCCGGGCACTGCCCGACGCCCGCGACGGTCTTAAACCGGTGCAGCGCCGAATCTTGTACGGCATGGACCAGATGCGGATCCGCCCTGATGCCTCCCATGTGAAGTGTTCCCGGGTGGTCGGCCAGGTGATGGGCCTCTACCACCCCCATGGCGACTCCGCGATCTATGAGGCGCTGGTCCGACTGGGCCAGTCGTGGTCGATGCGTCTGCCCACCGTCGACGGCCATGGCAACTTCGGTTCCTTGGACGCCGGCCCGGCCGCGATGCGGTACACCGAGTGCCGGATGGCGCCGGCCGCGGTGGCGATGACCGCCGATATCGAATCGGACACCGTCGATTTTCGTCCCAACTACGACGGCAAGGAGACCGAACCGGTCGTGCTGCCGGCGGCATTCCCGAATCTTCTGGTCAACGGCGGCACCGGTATCGCGGTCGGCATGGCCACCAATATCGCTCCTCACAATCTCGGCGAAGTCGTACAGGCGCTGAAGCATCTGTTGCATCATCCCGACGCTGAGGCCGAGGAGCTGATGCGCTTCATTCCGGGCCCGGACTTCCCCACCGGTGGCAAGATCATCGGCCTGGATGGGGTTCGCGATGCCTATCTGACCGGCCGCGGGCAGTTCAAGATCCGTGCCACGGCCCGCATCGAACAGGTCAGCCCCCGTCGCAAGGGCATTGTGGTCACCGAACTCCCCTACCAGGTGGGCCCGGAGAAGATCATCGAGCAGGTCAAGAACCTGGTCACCAGCAAGAAGCTGACCGGGATCTCCGATATCAAAGACCTCACTGACCTGACCAATGGCACTCGATTGGTGATCGAGGTCAAGAACGGCATCAATCCCGAGGTGCTGCTCGAACAGCTCTATCGCCACACCAAACTGGAGGATTCGTTCGCCTCCAACAACGTCGCCTTGGTGGATGGTCAACCCACCACCATGACCTTGCGTCAGATGCTGACGGTCTACCTCGACCATCGTCTCGAGGTGGTTCGCCGCCGATCGGCCTTCCTGCTCGGCAAGGCCCAGGATCGGCTGCATTTGGTGGAAGGCCTGCTGTTGGCCATCGTCGATATCGACGATGTCATCGCCATCATCCGCTCCTCTGACGATGTGGGCCAGGCCCGAGCCCGGTTGATGGAGGCCTTCGAGCTCACTGAGGTTCAGGCGAACTACATCCTCGACATGCAGTTGCGCCGACTGACCAAGTTCAGCCGTATCGACCTGGAATCCGAGCGGGACAAGCTGCTGGTCACCATCGCGGAGTTGCAGGAGATTTTGGATTCCGATGTCCGGCTGCGCGCGGTGGTGGCATCTGAGCTCGACGAAGTCGCTCGGACGCACGGCACAGCGCGGCGCACGGTCCTGTTGGCCTCGGCGGGCAACCAGGTCACGGCGTCGCAGGCCGCAGCTTCGTTGGAGATCGCCGATGACCCCTGCTGGGTGATGCTGTCCTCGGTCGGGCTGCTGGCTCGCACCGACAATGACGAACCGCTGCCCAGTTCGGGACAGCGGGCCATGCACGATGTCATCGTGGCGGCGGTACGCACCACCGCGCGCGGCGACTTCGCCGTCTTCACCAACACCGGACGGCTACTACGCGGCCATGCCATCGAGGTGCCTTCGGTGCCGGTGACCGCAGCTGCCCCCAATTTGCAGGGCGGATCACCGGCAGTCGAGTTGTTGGCGTTGGAACCCGGAGAGCGAGTCGTCGGCCTGGGGACGGTGACCGAGCGGACTTTCGGTTGGGCCTTGGGGACCCGTCGTGGTGTCATCAAACGAGTGAATCCGGAGATCATCACCAAGGATGCCTGGGATGTCATTCGCCTTGATGACGGCGATGAGCTCGTCGGTGCGGTGGAGTTGAGCCACGATCTGGTCGAGTTCGTGTTCATCACCAGCGACGCCCAGCTGCTGCACTTTCCCGCTGCCGGTGTACGCCCGCAGGGCCGTTCCGGCGGTGGCATGGCCGGAATCCGACTCACCGGGGATGCCCAGGTCGTCTTCTTCGGCGCCACCGCGGTCGCCGATGCCAGTGTGGTGACGGTGGCCGGATCCTCCACAGCTCTGCCCGGAACGGACTCCGGCAGCATCAAGGTGACCCCGCTGGCCGAGTATCCGGCTAAGGGGCGTGCCACCGGTGGAGTTCGCTGTCAGCGCTTCCTCAAGGGCGAGGATGTCCTGCTCACCGCGTGGGCTGGCCCTGATCCCGCGATCGCCGCAGCAGACAGCGGTGCCCCGATCGATCTACCGGCACCGGACCCGAGGCGTGACGCCTCGGGAGCCGCCATGGCGCAACCGCTGGCCGCCATCGGTTCGCGCTACCACTCCTGAGCTCTCGACTAGGGTGGCGCCATGCTGAACCGCTTCGACGACCTGGTGGAGGCCAACCGGCGCTACGCAACCTCGGCGCCACGCAACTTCGACGGCTATGCCCACGCCGGTGTTGCAGTCGTGACCTGTATGGACTCTCGGCTGCAGCCCCTGGAAATGGTGGGGCTGTTCCTGGGCGAGGCCAAGATCCTGCGCACCCCCGGCGGTCACGTCACTCCCGATGCGCTCACCGGGTGTGTCCTCGGGGTCAATCTGCTCAAGGTGACCCGCATTCTGATCATCAGCCATTCACGCTGCGCCATGGCCAGTGTCAGCGAGGACGAGGTCAAGCGACGGGTCGGCGAGGCTTCCGGCATGGATGCCAGCGGTTACGACTTCGGTGCTGACCCCGACCAACTCACCCATCTGCGGGCCGACGTGGACTTGGTCGCCAACCATCCGCTGATCCTGGGACGGGCCGTCGTCGGGGGCTTCCACTACGACGTCGACACCGGCCTGATGGAGCAGATCTGCTAAGACCTTATGCATCAATACGGTCGGCATCCAGACTGTAGGCACCTTCGATGATGAACTGCTTGCGCGGGGCCACGTCGTTGCCCATGAGCTTCTCGAAAGTGGCTTCGGCGGCTTCAGCCTCGTCCACGGTGAGCCGACGCAACATGCGATGGCGAGGGTTCATGGTGGTGTCGGCCAGTTGGTCGGCATCCATCTCGCCGAGTCCCTTGTACCGTTGCGGCTCTTTGAACCCCTGGCCGCGTTTGGTCAGTTCGGCCAGCTTGCGACGGTATTCGGCCTCGCTGTAGGTGTACAGGTATTTCTCCTGGCCCTTCTTCGGATTGGTCAGTTCGAAACGGTGCAGCGGCGGGACCGCGCTGTAGATGCGGCCGGCAGCGACCATGGGC
>DMIX01000125.1 GCA_003451975.1 Propionibacteriaceae bacterium | reverse complement strand
CAGTTGGGAGAGCACCTCCCTTGCACGGAGGGGGTCAGGGGTTCGAGTCCCTTTGCGCCCACAGTTTTAGACGTGCGAGAGCACCGGACATCGGCGGAGCTGACGCATGGAGCCTCGCCAGCTCAAACCCGGGGTCGGACTCTAGCGTCTGGATCCCTTGGGCCGGACCAGCTTCTGGGCCTGCCAGTCCTTGGAGACGCTGGGTGTGTTCGCCAAGGCGAGCCCGGCAGTGAGCGCGGCCTCGGCGAGATCCGATGGCTCCACATAGCCATCGCGGCCCACTCGCGGAGTCAGCAGCCACAGGAAGCCGCTGGGGCTCAGATCGGTGAGAGCGTCGACTAGGCCATCGGCCACGTCGCCGTCCTCTTCACGCCACCACAGCAGAACCACGTCCACTGCCTCGATGGCCTCATAGACGAAGTCCTCTTCGAGGACATCCAGGATCTCGGTGCGCAACTCTTCATCGACGTCGGAATCCCAGCCAAGTTCCTGAACCGCCAAACCTGGGACAATCCCCAGCAAGTCCGCGGACGACGCAGCCGCCGTTCCGGGCGCGGTGCTCACGCTTATCTCCCCTGCTTCTGTTGCTGACACGAAAAGGTGTTGTTCAGCCTGCCAGATCCAGCCCCATTAGGAAAGACGACGCCCACCCACAGGTCATCGCGAGCTGCGGGTGGGCGCACCGGCACGTAGCGCTCAGGAATCACCACCGACGGCGCCGCTGCTGCCAGCGGTGACGTCGTCCAGGCGATACATCTGGGCTGCCTTCAGCGGCCAGGCCGGATCGACCTCGCCATCAGCGGCGAGCTGCTGCAGCGTCCGCACGGCGATGGAGGGCCCATCGATGCCGAAGAAGCGACGCGCTGCCGCGCGCGTATCGGAGAACCCGAACCCATCGGCGCCCAGCGAGACGAATCGACCCGGCACCCAGTTCTGAATCTGGTCGGGCACCCCACGCATGTAGTCCGAAACCGCCACCACCGGACCGGGACGCCCGGACAGCTTCTGAGTGACCCACGGCTGCGAAGCCTCCTGCTCAGGATGACGGAACCGCTGTTGATCCACCGCCAAACCATCGCGGCGCAGTTCGTTCCAACTCGTCACGCTCCACACATCGGCCACCACACCGAAATCACGCTTCAACAGCTCCTGAGCCTCCAGCGCCCAAGGAACGGCCACCCCGGACGCCAGCAGCTGGGCACGTTTCGCATCGGGATTCACATCCTCGAAGCTGCCTTCGGCCAGCAGATACATACCGCGCAGGATGCCGTCGACATCGACACCCTCAGGCTCGGCGGGCTGCACCATCGGCTCGTTGTACACCGTCAGGTAGTAGATGACGTCTTCGGGGTTCTCGCCGTACATCCGACGCAACCCATCGGCCATGATGTGCGCGATCTCGTAGGCATAGGCGGGGTCGTAAGCCACCACCGACGGGTTGGTTGCCGCCAACTGATGGCTGTGGCCATCCATGTGCTGGGTTCCCTCACCGGTCAGGGTGGTGCGTCCGGCGGTGGCGCCGATCAGGAAGCCTCGAGCCAACTGGTCAGCGGCGGCCCACAGCGCATCGCCAGTGCGCTGGAAGCCGAACATCGAATAGAACACGTAGATCGGAATCATCGGCACACCGTGAGTGGCATACGAGCTACCCACTGCTGTGAACGCGGCCACTGAGCCGGCCTCGTTGATTCCCATGTGCAGGATCTGGCCCTGCTTGCTTTCGCGGTAGGCCAGCATCAGGTCGTTGTCGACCGGGGTGTAGTTCTGGCCGTGTGGGGAGTAGATCTTCAGCGTCGGGAACAGTGAATCCATACCGAAGGTGCGCGCCTCGTCCGGGATGATCGGCACCACATGGGAGGCGAAGCCCTTGTCACGCATCAGATCCTTCAGCAACCGCACCCAGGCCATGGTGGTAGCCACCGGCTGATTGCCGGAGCCCTTCTTGGCGACTTCGTAGGCCTTGGCATCAGGAAGTGACAACGGCGCGGGATTGGTGCGACGCTCCGGCACCCAGCCTCCCAACGCTCGACGGCGCTCCAACGCGTACTGCACTCGCTCGTCATCAGCGCCGGGGTTCACATACGGCGGCTGGTAGGGATTTTCCTCCAACACGGCGTCGGCGATGGGCATGTCGAGCCGATCGCGGAACTGCTTGAGATCGTCCAGCGCCAGCTTCTTCATCTGATGGGTGGCGTTGCGTCCAGCGAAATGCGAACCCAGGAAGTAACCCTTGATGCTGTGCGCCAACACCACCGTCGGAGCCCCGGTGAAGGCCGTGGCTGCGGCGTAGGCGGCATAGACCTTGTTGAAGTCGTGGCCACCACGGGCCAGCTTCCAGATCCGCTCGTCGGACCAATCGGCCACCATCGCAGCCGTGCGCGGATCCCGATTGAAGAAGTGCTCACGGACGTAGGCACCGTCATTGGCCTTGTAGGTCTGGTAGTCGCCATCGGTGGTGACGTTCATCAGATTGACCAAGGCACCATCGGTGTCGGCGGCGAGCAGCGGATCCCAACCGCGACCCCACACGACCTTGATGACGTTCCAGCCTGCGCCGCGGAAGAACGCCTCCAGCTCCTGGATGATCTTGCCGTTG
>DMIX01000440.1 GCA_003451975.1 Propionibacteriaceae bacterium | reverse complement strand
GAATACAACGACGTGGACGCCGACTGCTGATCGGTATCGACCTCGCCTTTGTCGTGGTAGCGACGCTTGGGTTCGAGGAACACCACCGGATCGTCGTCGGCGATGGCCTGCTGGATCATCCAGTAGGCGTCCTCGGGGGTGGCGCAGGTCACGACCTTCAAGCCGGGGGTGTGGGCGAAATACGCCTCCGGGGATTCCGAATGGTGCTCGATCGCTCCGATGCCGCCGCCATAGGGAATTCGCAGCACCAGCGGCAGGCTGATGCGTCCGGCGGTACGGAAGCGCAGCCGCGACACTTGGGAGACGAGTTGATCGAAGGCCGGGTAGACGAAGCCGTCGAACTGGATTTCCACCACCGGACGGTAGCCGCGGGCGGCCAAGCCGACGGCAGTGCCCAGCAGCCCGGATTCGGCCAGCGGCGAGTCGACGACTCGATCGGGACCGAACTCGGCCTGCAGTCCTTCGGTGACCCGGAAGACTCCGCCGAGTTTGCCGATGTCCTCGCCGTACAGCAGTGCTTTGGGCTCGGCGGCCAGGGCTCGCCGCAGGCCGGCGTTGAGGGCCTTCGCCACAGTCAGGGTGGTCATCGCGGCTCCAAGAACGAGGCCTCGTAGGCGAGGTGTTGATCGCGCTGATCGAGCAGCGCTTCCGGGGTTTCGGCGTAGACCTGCTCGAAGTAGTCCGCGAGCCGGGGCTCGGGCAGGTTCACGCAGCCGGTGCGCAGCCGCTCGGCGAGCTGGTCGGATTCGACCGCCAGGGCGTCCAGCCAGGTTTGGTTGATGGCGCCGACGCGCAGCAGGTACCTGCGCAGCCGCTCGATGGGGTCCTTGGCTTGCCAGGCCTCCAACTCGGTGTCGTTGCGGTACTTGGTGGGGTCATCGGAGGTGGTGTGGGCGCCCATGCGGAAGGTGTAGGCCTCGATCAATACCGGTCCGTTGCCCTTGCGCGCATAGTCCATGGCCCAGTCGGTGACCACCTGGACGGCCAGCAGGTCGTTGCCGTCGACCAGGATACCGGGGAAGCCGAAGCCGGCCGCCCGCCGGTAGATGGGGATTCGCGACTGCACGGTGGTGGGCTCGCTGATGGCGTACTGGTTGTTCTGGCAGAAGAACACCACGGGTGCGGCGAAGGATGCGGCGAAGATGAAAGCCTCGTTCACATCACCTTGGCTGGTGGCTCCGTCGCCGAAGTAGACGATCGTGGCCCCGCTGTCCTCGGGATTCTGATTGCCGACAACGCCGTCGCGTTGCTGAGCCATCGCCATGCCCACTGCATGCAGAGTCTGGGTGCCGATGACGAAGGAGTAGGGGTGGAAGTTGTCAGGGCGTGAGGCCCAGTCGGTCATGCCGGTGCCTCGGAAGGTGCTGAGCATGTCGACCGGATCGATCCCCACGCACCAGGCCACGCCGTGCTCGCGATAGGACGGCACGATGATGTCGTGCTTGGTGAACGCTCGCGCCGAACCGACCTGGGCAGCCTCTTGGCCCAGGGACGGTGGCCAGAGGCCCAGCTCCCCTTTGCGCTGCAAGGCGGTGGCTTCGCTGTCGATTCTCCTGGTGAGAACGAGATCGCGCAGGGCATCGGCCAGGTCGCTGTCGCTGCCGGAATAGCTGAAGTCAGGGTTCTCGACCCGGTTTCCCTGTGGGTCGAGCAATTGGACGAAATCGGGGCCAGCTTGGGGCTCGGTCAAGGGTGCTCCTGGGTGTCGGCTGGACGCGACCAGATGGTCGAGTCACCTCAACAGTGCCTAACTTACGGTTACGTAACCATAGGTGTCAATGCGGTCACTACAGTTCGAGGATCCGCTCGGGGTGCGCCTTGCCGCGCGATCCGATGAGATCCGACACCGCCATCCAGTTTCCGCGAAGGCGCTCGCGACGGAATTCGGTCTGGTTGCCGAGCAGCGAACCGATCACATTTCGCACCACCGGACGCAGCGTCTTGGCCAAGGCAATACCGATGGGCAGGGTGTGGTTGTTCACCAACAAGGCCGGGTTGGCCACCTGGGAGTAGCCCAGCCGCAGATGCTGCGTCCGGCCACCGCTGCTCACGCCGCGGTGCACGGCCACCGCAGAGTTCAGTTTCACCAATTCGCCGCGCAGCATCGCCTGCCGGGCGTAGTCGAGATCCTCCAACCAGGAGTACAGCGGGAAGCGCTCCTCGAACCGCTGTAGTGACAGCGAGGCCCAGCGCACGGCGAAGGCACAGCCGTACAACTCGCTGACCTTCGTGAACTCGGTGTCGCCGCGGTGTTCGCTGGCCGCCAATTCCGAGCTGGCCTCGGCCAGGCCGATCTCCACCTTCTCCGCCGCACCGTCGCGGGCGAGATTGGCGGTGATCGCCACCCACGTCGTATGTGCCTCAAAGCCGGCCACCACCGCGGCGAAGAAGTCCTGTCGGGGCACTGTGTCGTCGTCGAAGAAGAACACATAGTCAGCCTCGGCAGGCACGGCGTCCAGAGCACGGTTGCGTTGTGCGGCCGCCCCACGGGCGCCGGTCAGGGCGACCCACCCCGGCGGAAGCGAAGGCGGGGCGTCGGCTTCGGTGGGGGTGCTCAGTAGCCAGGTGACGCTGGCGCCGTCGGGGGTGACGAGGTTCTGCGACCAATCGGCCAACTCACTGCAGACCTCGGCGCGGCCCGCTGAAGCAACGATTACGTACAACTGCATCGCACAGCCCCTTTCGCGGGTGTTCTGGAAACCCTAGCTCGCCCACGCGCTGGTGAAGAAGCGATAGGCCCACCATGCCTGGACGGTGAGGGCAGCGACGACGAGAAGCCACAGCAGACTCACTCGCCACTTCGGCAACCTGCCTTTGGCGACGCCGACTCCTCCGACCAGTTCCCACAGCGGGAACCACAGCAGCACCGCCCGGTTCACACTCATGAACCAGTAGGAGGTGGCGAAGGCCGCGACCTGGGTACCGACCCAGACTGCCTCTCCCCACTTCTTGCGGAACAGGCTGATGAGGGTCACCAAGGCGCCTACGGCCACGCTGACGATCTCGAGGGCGAACATCGACGACCAGTCCATCTGGGCGTAGTAGCTGCCCGGCGTTGCGGCCTCGATGGTGTGCTGCAGTGAGATCCAGGGCCAGGCGAACTGGCGTGACCAACCGGTGGCCTGGGCGTCCAGCCAGGCCGTCCAGGAGCCGAAGGCAACGCGCAGGTAGACGAGGTAGCCGAGCAGGACTGCCACCGGGATGAGCAACCTCAGCAATCGGTGGGCCCGATCCTTGGCGCGGCCGTTTTGGGTCAGGGCCAAGACGACCAAGGCTGCAATCAGGAACACGCCCGATACCCGGATCGACATGGCGACGCCGGCGAGCACCGCGGCCGCCGTCCAATGCTTGGAACTGGCGCGCTCCCAGGCCCAGAATGCGGCTGCGCAGAACGCGGACTCGGTGTAGGGAACCATCGTGAACACTGCCGTGGGGGCGAGCAGCCAGGCGATGGCGGCCGGTGCGCCGTACAGCCGGTACAAAGCGGTCGCGGCGGCACCGGAGGCGAGCAGCGCGAATACGGTGCCCGCCACCAGCGGGGTGACACCGGGAATGGCCGACGGTAACCGCAGCAGCATCGGCCAGCCGGGGAAGAAAGCGATCGAGTTCGCCTCGGCGTACCCGTTCTCGGCGATTCCGACGTAGTGCTGCACGTCCCAGTTGTTGATGAGTTCCGTCAGGCCACGGTGTTGGGTGACCATCAGCCATACCGCCACCAGGGCCATCACCAAGCGACTGCCCAACCAGGCCTGCACCACCAGCCGAGCCGGACGGTGCCCGCGCAGCGCACTCATGCCGGTCGCAGGCGTTGCCGCAGTCGTTCGCGCCACTGCTGG
>DMIX01000351.1 GCA_003451975.1 Propionibacteriaceae bacterium | reverse complement strand
CTGCTGGGGTGACCCGGAACGGGGTCCAACTTGACCCGCCGTCGGTTCACCGCGAGGTGCCGCTGGGGGCGACCTACCTGCCGGTGCCCGGTGAGGAGTCGGCCGCGGTGCGCGTGGTTCGCTCCTGGGGTTCCTGCGGAATCGACTATCCGAAGTTGATCACCGGCGAGGTGGACTTCCTCAGCTACCGTTCGATGTTCCCGTGGGATCATCTGCCCGGCGGATTGATGCTCACCGAGCTCGGCGGACGCATCGCTACCCACGACGGCGCCGAATACCACGCGGGCACCATCGGACGCCGGCTCATGGCCGCGAACACTCCGGCACTGTGGAGCCGGGCCAACCGAGCCCTCTTCGGAGAATGAGCTCAGCTTCCCAGCAGCGGTAACTGCCGCTTCGGGGTGACCCCCGCCTCGGCCAGTTGGGCATAGAGCAAGGGCAGTGCAGCGCGCACGGTCTCCTCGTCGAAGGCCCACTGAGCAGCCTCGTAGGCCGCCTCGGCCACCACACCACGGGCCACCAGGTCGGAGACCTCGGCGTAGAAACCGGCGATGGCCGCACGCTGCTCGAAGGCTGCGATGCGGTCCATGGCCAGACCATGGCCGGGCACCAACACGGTGTGCTCGCCCACCAACCCGAGCACGCCGTCCAGCGCCGCGGGCCAGTCCTTGATATGGGAGTCGGTTCCAAAACTGGGTGGCCCCGCGCTTTCCAACAGATCTCCGGCGAAGATCAGGTCGGCATCGGGCACATAGGCCACGACGTCGCTGTCGGTGTGGCCAGGGCCGAAGTGAAGCACTTCCACCCGCCGTCCGCCGAGATCGATGACCCGGGCCAGGCTGAACAGCTGCTCGGGGGCGGCCAACTCGGAGACCGCCAACCCCAGCTCGGCGGCCGCCGCGGCCACGACCTCGCCGCTGAGTGCCTCGGGCAGGGCCTCGTGGCCGAAGCTGGTGATCCCGGCGAAACCGGCCAATCCGAAGATATGGTCGTAGTGGGCGTGGGTGACCACCACAGCGGTGAGCGGAACCCCCGCTACGGCTTGGGCCGCAGCTCGAATTTCGGCACCCTGAGCTGGGCTGGACCCGGTGTCGATCACCACAGCGCCACTTTCGCCGACGATCAGGCCGATATTGACCGAAGCCGGCTCGGCGACGGCCACGAATACTCCCGGAGCGACACGCTGGAACGGGCCCACACTGAACTGCGTCATGCCGCTCAGCCTAACCTGGCCCAGCTGGGTTAGACTGGCACTCAGCTATCGAGAGTGCCAGCATCGAAGGAGGGATCAGCCATGCTCGACGATCGCAAGCTGACCATCCTTCGGGCCATCGTGACCGATTACGTCTCCATGCAGGAGCCGGTCGGTTCGCGTGCCTTGGTCGAGCGTCATGATCTGGATGTCTCGCCGGCCACGGTGCGCAACGACATGGCGGTCCTGGAAGAAGAGGGCTACATCACTCAGCCCCACACCAGTGCCGGACGGATCCCCACTGACAAGGGGTATCGCCTCTTTGTGGATCGGCTCGGCACCGTCAAGCCACTGTCGCAGGCCGAGCGTCGAGCCATCCAGACCTTCATGGAGGATGCCGTCGACGTCGACGATCTGGTTTCGCGCACCGTGCGGGCACTGTCCCGGCTCACTCACCAGGTGGCCATCGTGCAGTACCCGGTGCTCACCGGTACCACCCTGCGCCACGTCGAGTTGGTGCACCTGGGGCCTGGCCGAGGACTGCTGATTCTGGTCAACTCCTCCGGGCAGGTGGATCAGCATCCGGTGGAGCTGGGGACGGTCGACGAAACCCTCATCGCTGATCTTCGAGGCCGATTGAATGCCGCTTTGGTCGATCTCGGTCCGCAGCAGGTTTGCCGCCGTGTCGATCAGTTGCTTGAGGAAGTTCCCGCGCCCCTGACACCGCTGGCGTCGGCCGTGTGCGGCGTGATCAAGGAATTGCAGGCCGCGACACCGTCCACGCGGGTGGTGGTCGGCGGAGTGCCGAACCTGACTCGCTTCTCCGACCAGTACGAGACGGCCGTGCGCCCGGTGCTGGAAGCCCTGGAGGAACAAGTCGTGCTGTTGAAGCTGTTGGGTGAAGTGGCATCCGCCGGTGAGGTGAATGTTCGGATCGGGCAGGAGAACTCCTACGAGCCGCTGCGTACGACCTCTGTGGTTGCCAGCGGGTACGGTGTCCATCCGGAACTTCAGGCCAATCTGGGAGTGGTCGGTCCAACGCGCATGGACTACCCCTCGACGATGGCCGCCGTGCGGGCGGTTGCCCGTTACATCAGCCGCTACCTAGCTGAAGGATGATGCGTGAGCGCTGACTATTACGACGTGCTGGGAGTGTCCCGGGACGCCACACCTGAGGAGATCAAGAAGGCCTACCGCAAGTTGGCCATGAAGTATCACCCGGATGTGGCCGACGCTCCCGATGCCGCCGAGAAGTTCAAGGAGATCGGCGAGGCCTACGAGGTGTTGCACGATCCCAACAAGCGGGCAATGTATGACCGCGGCGGAAACCCGATGGGCGGTGGCGGTGGTTTCCCCGGCGGCTCCTACGGGTTCAGCAGCGGCGGATTCGACTTCACCAACCTGGTGGACGCCATGTTCGGCGCTCAAGCTCCCCGGGGTCCCAAGTCGCGGGTGCAGCCGGGGCGCGATTCGCTGGTTCGGGTGAATCTGACGCTGGCTGAGGCCGCCTTCGGCATCACCAAGGAGATCAAGGTCGATACCGCCGTGATCTGCCCGAAGTGTTCGGGTAGTGGTGCCCAGGCAGGCAGTGAGCCGGTCACCTGCGGTACCTGTCATGGTGCCGGCGAGGTGGTGGCGGTCCAACGCTCCTTCCTGGGCGAGATCCGTACCAGCCAGCCGTGCCCGACCTGCCGCGGCTACGGGACCGTGATTCCCGAGCCGTGCGGGGAGTGTTCCGGCGAGGGTCGCGTGCGTACCCACCGCACCATCAACGTCAAGATCCCAGCCGGTGTCGACACCGGCAATCGGGTGCAGCTGGCGCACCAGGGCGAAGTCGGCCCCGGCGGCGGACCGGCCGGTGATCTGTACGTTGAACTGAAGGTCGCCCAGCACGAGGTCTTTCAACGCAACGGCGATGACTTGGAGATGATGGTCCACGTGCCGATGACCGCTGCCGCGCTGGGCACTGTGGTGAACCTGGCTACGTTGGAAGCCGAGCGTGACGACCAGGATCTCGAAGCCGCTGAGGTGGAGGTGCAGATCCCGGCCGGGACCCAGTCCCACGCCCGCATCGCGGTAGCCGGACGCGGCGTACCGCGGCTGCGTGGTGGTGGCCGCGGCAATCTGGGAATCACCTTCGTCGTCGACACCCCGACCAAGCTCGACGCCGCCCAGCGCGATCTGCTGGAGCAGTTCGCGTCAGCCCGCAACGAGACGGCGCCCAAGGTGTCGATCGCCAAACAGGGCAAAGGCATGTTCGGTTGGCTCAAAGAGGCGTTCTCGTGACCGAGCCGCTGTTCCTCGCGCCGCTGGATGCGCCTGAGTTGGGTGGCGAAGTCACCTTGACCGGCCACGAGGGCCATCACGCTGCCGAGGTGCGACGCATCAAGGCCGGCGAGGTGATCTGGGTCAGCGACGGTGCCGGCACCGCAGTGCGCGGCCCGGTGGTGCGTGCCGACAAAGGCAGCATCACCATCACCATTGACGACGTGGTTCAGGCGCCAGAACGAGACGTCCGCTATGTCGCGGTGCAGGCGCTTCCCAAAGGCGACCGCGCCGAGCTCGCTGTGGAAGTCCTCACCGAGCTGGGCATCGACGAGATCGTGCCATGGCAAGCCACCCGCTCGGTGGTGCGCTGGGCACCGGAACGAGTCGAGCGCGGCCTGACCCGCTGGCGTACTGCTGCCCGCGAAGCGGCCAAGCAGTCCCGGCGATTTCGAGTGCCGACGGTTTCGGTGCCGATGACCACTGCCGAGCTGGCCCTGCGCATCGAGCAGACCGCTTTGACGGTGGTGCTGCATGAATCCGCCGAAACCCCACTGGCCGAGCTGAGCATTCCCGACGGCGGCGAGATCATGTTCATCGTCGGGCCCGAGGGTGGCCTCACCGAGGAAGAGATCGCCACGTTCACCACTGCTGGTGGACGCACCGCGCTGATTTCCGATGCGGTGTTGCGAACCTCGACCGCAGGCGTGGTGGCGCTGGCCCAACTGCAGGCCTTGGCCGCCCGTGGCTGACTTCGGCTTCAGCCAGGGCACCGTCCTGGCGAACGGCCTGGGGCGCACCGGAGTGATCCACACTCCGCACGGCGACATTCACACCCCGGCTTTTGTGGCAGTGGGCACCAAGGCCACGGTCAAGGCGGTGCTTCCCGAAGCAGTTGCGCAACTCGGCGCCCAGGCTGTGCTCGCCAATGCCTACCACCTCTATCTTCAGCCCGGCGCTGACATCGTCGATGCTGCCGGGGGTCTGGGCGCATTCATGAACTGGCCCGGACCCACCTACACCGATTCCGGCGGTTTTCAGGTGATGAGCCTGGGGGTGGGCTTCAAGAAGGTGCTGGCAATGGACACCGCCGGCTTGGCCGATGATGCGGTGATCGCGCCCGGCAAAAATCGGCTGGCCCATGTCGACGATGAGGGTGTCACCTTCACCTCACACC
>DMIX01000049.1 GCA_003451975.1 Propionibacteriaceae bacterium | reverse complement strand
ATATTGGCACCGTCAAGCTCGCCCGCCGCAGCAGCACCAAGGCCCTGCACGACTACATGGTGTCGTTCGGGTTGGGCTCCAAGACGAACCTGGGCCTGCCCGGAGAGTCGGCGGGATACCTTCCCGGTGCCGACATGCCCGGCTACAGCCGTGACGGTCTCGCCTATGGCGGCAGCGCGTTCAGCGTGACCCTGCCGCAGATGGCCGCCGCTGTCGGATCACTCGCCAACGGCGGCGTCTACAACCCGCCGCAGCTGTTCGCCTCGCGGACCTTGGCCGATGGCACCGTGGAGAAACTCAGTGCGGGGGAGCCGCATCGGGTGGTGTCGGTTGATGCCGCCGGCCAGGTGTTGTCGATGATGGAGGCAATGGCGCAGAACACCAGCTCCCATGTCTTCGACGTGCCCGGCTATCGGGTGGGCGCCAAGACCGGAACCGCTCAGAAGCTCAACCCCAAGAACGGACGGGTCGTCGGGCTGACCACTTCGGCCATCAGCGTGGCACCGATCGAGGATCCCCAGGTGCTGGTCTATGCAGTGATCGACCAACCGCGTCGCGGCGCGTCCGGCTCTGCTGTGGCGGGTCCCTTGGTGCAGCAGGTGATGTCGTTGTCCCTGGCTCGCTATGCGGTGCCCCAATCCAAGGGCAAAGCGCCGAAGCTTTCCGTCGCGCCGTAACCGAGCACGGCGGCGTCGGGCTAGGGTTGGTCCTCGATGAATAGCACTCCTGCGAGCTTGCGGCCCCGGGTGCCGGAGCCAGTTTCGCTGGCACGGCTGATCCCCGGTGCGCCGAGCGTCGGCATCACCGGTGTCACGCTGGATTCGCGGACCGTGGAGCCCGGCGACCTGTATGTCGCCCTGCCCGGTGCCAGCACGCACGGCGCCAAATTTGCCGCAACCGCCGCCCAGGCCGGCGCGGCGGCGATGGTCACCGATGCTGCCGGAGCGGCGCTGGCGTCGGGAAGCCCGCTGCCCGTGGTCACCGTCGCCGACCCGCGCAGCGAGTTGGCGCGCCTGGCCGCCGAGGTCTATCAGCGTCCGTCCGAGCGGCTCACCATGCTCGGCGTCACGGGCACCACCGGAAAGACCTCGACCAGCTTCCTGCTGGCCGCCGCGCTCGCCCAGGCCGGCCATCGCGTGGGCACGATCGGGACTGTCGGCTTCCGGCTCGGTGATGAGGTTCTGGTTTCGCGACGCACCACGGTGACCACGCCTGAGGCCCCGGATCTGCAGGCTCTGTTGGGCTATTTCGTCGAGCATGGAGCCGATGCCATCGCCATGGAAGTCTCGTCCCACGCGCTGGCCCAAGGGCGCACCGACGAGGTGGTATTCGACGTGGCGGGCTTCACCAATCTGGGACGCGACCACCTGGATTACCACGCCGACATGGAGGACTACTTCCAGGCCAAAGCACGACTGTTCCGCAACGGTCACGCCCGGGCGGCGGTGATCAATATCGACGATGATTATGGGCGCCGCCTTGCCGCCGAGGTCGCCCACGCTGACTCCATGCCGCTGGTCACCACCGGCACCAGAGCCGACGCCGATTACCGCGTGCTCGCGGCCACCGCGTTGCCCGGTGGCCGTAGCCGGCTTCGACTGGCGACCCCGCGCGGGGTGCATGAGTTCGACCTGGGCCTGTTGGGCGACTTCAACCAGCGAAACGCAGCCACGGCCGCAGCGATGCTGGAGTCGATCGGGATCGACTTGGATACCGCTTTGCCCGGGCTGGCCCGGGCCGCGATCCCGGGGCGTATGCAACTGGTCGATCTGGGCGCGGACGCCCCACATGCGGTGGTGGATTTCGCTCACACGCCGGAATCGGTGGCTGCAGCATTGGCCGCATTGCCGAGGGGGCGTCGGATCGTCGTGCTCGGCTGCGGCGGTGATCGGGATCAAGCCAAACGCGCACCGATGGGCGCTGCGGCCGCGGACGGGGCACAGGTCGTCGTGGTCACCGATGACAACCCGCGCAGCGAAGATCCGGCAGTCATCAGGGCAGCCGTGCTGCAGGGCGCTCGGCAAGCCGCACAAAGCAGCGGAGCCGAGGTCATCGATGGCGGAATCCGCAGTGAGGCCATTGCCGTGGCGCTGTCGCAGGCCGGGCCCGAGGACTGGGTTGCGGTACTCGGTAAAGGTCACGAAACCGGCCAGCAGCTCGCCGATCGTGTCGTGCCCTTCGATGACGTGACTGCGCTGCGCGACGCCTGGGCTCGGATTGGAGTGCACCGATGATCACCGGTCGCTGTCGGCTCGCTGCGGTCGCCGGAGACGCTCGTTGGCCAGACGAGAATGCGGCGCACCATACTCGGACGCTATTTTTGGAGGCCGTGGCACACCGACGGGCCGACGACGCTACTGCAGAGGATGAACGATGAGAAGCATCTTGCTCGCCGGTGCGCTGAGCCTGATGGGAACCTTGCTGGGAACCCGCTACGCGATCAAGTTTCTGGTCAGGCGCGGTTACGGCCAGTTCATCCGCGACGACGGACCCACCAGCCACCACACCAAGCGCGGCACGCCCACGATGGGTGGCATCGTGATCCTTCTCTCGGTGATCTTCGCCTATATCGCGGCGCACCTGGCCACCTGGACGCCACCCACTGCGTCCGGCCTGCTGCTGATCGGACTGTTCAGCGGCCTAGGGCTGGTGGGGCTGGCCGATGACTGGATCAAGATCAGCAAAGCTCGCTCGCTCGGGCTGCATGCGTGGATGAAGCTGAGCCTGCAAGGCGCGATTGCGATCACCTTCGCAGTGTTGGCGTTGATGTTCAGCAATGAGCGTGGGCTCACGCCCGCCAGCCCGTCGATCTCGTTCCTGCGGGACCTCTCCTGGTTGCCTGCCCTGCCTATCCCGCTGGCGGTGATCTGGATCGTTTTCCTGGTGGCTTCCTGGTCGAACGCGGCCAACCTGACCGATGGCCTGGACCGTCTGGCCACTGGTGCTGCAGCTATGGTGTTCGCCGCCTACGCGATCGTAAATATCTGGCAGTACAACCAGTCGTGCACCTTCGGCGGTCCGCAATGCTACGAGGTTCGCGACCCCTACGACCTTGCTGTGGTTTCGATCGCCTTGGCCGGTGCCTGCTTCGGATTCCTGTGGTGGAATGCCAGTCCGGCGAAGATCTTCATGGGCGACACCGGGTCGTTGGCCATCGGTGGTGCGCTCGCCGGAATCTCGGTGCTGACTCGCACGGAGCTGTTGATGGCGATCATCGCCGGCTTGTTCGTCATCATCACCTTGTCGGTGGTGCTTCAGATCGGCTGGTTCAAGATGTCCGGGGGCAAGCGGCTGTTCAAGATGGCGCCATTGCAGCATCACTTCGAACTCCTGGGTTGGAAGGAAGTGACCATCACCATTCGGTTCTGGATCATCTGCGGCCTGTTCGTCTCACTGGGATTGGGACTGTTCTATGCCGAATGGGTGGTGGGGCAGTCGTGATCGATTGGATCGCGACCGCCGATCGACTCTCGCCCTGGCAGCAAGCTCGCGTGGTCGTTGCCGGTTTGGGGACCTCCGGCTTCGCGGCCGCCGACGGTTTGCTGGAGCTGGGCGCCCAGGTTGTGGTGCTCGACGACTCGGACAGTCCCGGCAATGTCGAGAAGGCCACGGTGTTGGAACTGCTCGACGCCGTCGTCCGGCTGGGAGCCGGAGCCACCGCTCAACTGCCCGATGAGGTGGACTTGGTTGTCACTTCACCGGGCTGGCTGCCGTCGGCGCCGCTGCTGACGCAGGCTCGGCTGCGCGGAATTCCCATCTGGGGCGAAGTGGAGCTCGCCTGGCGAATGAGCCTGCCCGATCGCCAGGTGCCCTGGTTGGGAATCACCGGAACCAACGGCAAGACCACGACGGTGGGCATGCTGGAATCGATGTTGACCGCGGCAGGCCTGGTCACCAGTGCCGTCGGGAATGTGGGCAGACCCATCGTCGAAGCAGTCCTCGACGACCTGTCCTACGACGTGCTGGCTGTCGAGCTGTCCAGCTTCCAACTGCATTGGACGCACTCGGTGAGCCTGCATTCGGCCGCCGTGCTCAACGTCGCCCCCGACCACCTGGAGTGGTACGCCGATTCTGCAGGGTGGCCGGACGGGGTCGGCGACCCGATGGCGGCCTACACCGCCGACAAGGGCAGGATCTATCAGCGGGTGCAGCATGCGTGCGTCTACAACGTCGCCGATGCGGTGACCGAGAAGCTGGTCGAGGATGCCGACGTCAGCGAGGGCGCCCGGGCTATCGGCTTCACGCTGGGGATCCCCGGCCCGTCGATGGTGGGTGTGGTCGACGACGTGCTCGTGGATCGAGCCTTCATCGCACAGCGTCGGGATTCGGCGGTGGAAATCGCGAAACTGGCCGATGTGGTGCCCTACGCCCCGCACAATGTGGCCAATGCGCTGGCGGCGGCTGCGCTGGCGCGCTCCTTCGGAGTGCCTCCGACGGCGGTCTCGGAGGGCTTGCGACGACTGCAGTTGGGTGATCATCGCATCCAGACCATCGCCGAACGAGACGGCGTGCGCTACATCGACGACTCCAAGGCGACCAATCCGCATGCTGCGGCTGCCTCGCTGGCGGCCTTCGATTCGGTGGTCTGGATCGCAGGCGGACAAGCCAAGGGGACCAGCTTCGAGGGGTTGGTCGATCAGGTGGCTCCTCGGCTGCGGGCGGTGGTGGTATTCGGCATCGACCGCGACGTCGTTGCAGCAGCGATCCGGCGACACGCACCCGAGGTTCCGCTGCTCGTGATTGATCGCGAGGATCATGGAGCTATGCGTCAAGCGGTTTCGTGGGCAGCGTCCCGGGCAGTGCCCGGCGATGTCGTGCTGCTCGCGCCGGGCTGCGCGAGCAAAGACATGTACTCCGACTATGCGGCGCGCGGTGATGACTTCGCGGCAGCCGTTCAGGAGCTGACTGGATAGGGGGCTACCGCGTTGGCGATCCTGGCTTCCCCCATAGTGGATCGTCACGGTGCTAAATCGACGTCTCAGACGACCGAACGTCGAAGAAGTTTCGTGGTCGAGTGGCTGTCGCATCCCCAAGCCAGCTTCTACCTGGTGTTGGTTCCCGCTGTCCTGCTGTTGGCCTTGGGCCTGATGATGGTGCTGTCCGCCTCCAGCGTTTATGCGTACACCCGCTGGGGCGATGCCTACTACTTCTTCAAGCGGCAACTGGCATTTCTCGTCGTCGGCGGCGTCGCGGCCGCGGTGCTGGCCCGTTTCAAGCCGCAGCACCTGAAAGTGCTCGGATGGGTGCTGGTGTTGGGCGCCATCGCGCTGCAGCTACTCACCTTCACCTCGCTCGGCTTCTCCAAGAACGGCAACACCAACTGGGTGGATGTGGGAATCAGTTGGTTCCGCATCCAGCCGGCCGAACTCGCCAAGCTGGCCATCGTGGTCTGGGGAGCGGACATCTTCAGCCGGAAACACCGGCTGCTCGGTGATCCGCGACACCTGCTGATTCCGTTCGTTCCGGTGTCGATGCTGATGATCGCCCTAGTGGTGCTGCAGGAGGACTTGGGCACCGGTCTGATCCTGGGCGCGCTGGTCTTGCTCACACTGTGGTACGTCGGAGCGCCGTGGCGCGTTCTGGTCGGCCTGGTCGCAGTGGTATCGGCCGGCGTATTGGCCATGGTGGCCAGCTCGCCGAGTCGCATGAGCCGGATCTTTGGGTTCCTCAACCAGGACGCCGACACTCTCGGCGTCAACCACCAGCCCATCCGCGCCATCTTCGCGCTCGCCTCCGGAGGCTGGTGGGGTTTAGGCCTGGGGGCCAGTCGACAGAAGTGGGGCGGGCTGGTCGAGTCGCATACCGACTACGTGCTGGCCGTGATCGGTGAGGAATTGGGTCTGGTCGGCACCTTGGCGGTGCTCGCCCTGTTTGTGATCTTGGGCTACGCCGGGTTCCGTATCGCGATGCGCTCCGATGACCGTTTCAGTCGCTATGTGGCAGCCGGCGTCACGAGTTGGTTCATGGTTCAGGCCCTGCTCAATATTCTGGTCGTGTTGCGGATGGTGCCCGTGCTGGGGGTGCCATTACCGCTACTGTCCTACGGTGGTTCTGCGCTCTTGGCGAACCTGATGGCTTTGGGGGCATTGCTGGCCTGCGCCCGCAATGAGCCGGCGGCGCGCGCCTACGCCCGTCGACACCGGCGGCGCAAACGCACCTCATTGGTCACCACTGCGAACTGAAGGAATCTATGAGTGAGCCGATCCGGGTGATCCTCGCCGGGGGAGGAACCGCTGGTCATACCTCCCCGTTGATCGCCACTGCCGAACAACTGACCGCCGCCGGACCGGTGGAGATCCTGTGCATCGGTACTCCCAAAGGTTTGGAAACCCGCGTCATCCCTGACGCCGGTCTGAGCCTGGCTCTGATTCCACCGGTACCGCTGCCACGCAAACCCTCTGGTGACCTCATCGCGTTGCCACTGCGGTTGCGGACTGCGGTGCGAGAGGCCAAGGCATTGCTGCGCGAGCATCGCGCCCAGGTCGTGGCCGGCTTCGGAGGCTATGTCTCGCTGCCGGTGTACCTGGCCGCTCGCGCCGAGAAGATCCCGCTGGTGATCCACGAGGGGAACGTGGTGGCCGGTCTGGCCAACAAAGTCGGTGCCCGTTTCGCCGATGCGGTGGTTACCAGCTTTCCCGACACGGCTTTACCGCGGGCCCGCCAGTTGGGGCTGCCGGTGCGTGCGGCGATCGCCGGCCTGGATCGCGACAGCCGGCGCGCTGAGGCGAGGGCGCACTTCAGCCTTCCGGGCGAGGGCCATGTTGTGCTGGTCTCCGGCGGCTCGCAAGGAGCTCGCAGTCTGAACGCCGCCACGGCCGCGGCGATCGATCGGCTGCTCGCAGACGGGATCAGCATCCTGCACGTGGTGGGGCCGGCGAATCTGACCGAGGACGTCGTGCCCCGGGAGAATGTCGCCACCGCCGCGGTCTACCGCCCGGTGGGTTATGTGGATGACATGGCACAGGCCTATTCGGCCGCCGATGTGATGC
>DMIX01000362.1 GCA_003451975.1 Propionibacteriaceae bacterium | reverse complement strand
GATGCACACCACCAGCACCAGTAGCGCGAAGATGCCGTAGGCCACCGCCAGGGACGCATCGGTGCGCGGCAGACCGAAGGCGAGATTGGCCCCACCGACGAGGGCATCACCGGAGGACCATACCGAGATCGAGAAGAAGGCCACCGCCGTCAGCAGCGACAGGAAGGAACCCACGACCCGTCCGTGAACGCCCAGGTGCGCTGAGGATGACACCGAGTTGCTGGTGCCGTTGCGCGGCCCGAAGAGCGCCATCGGAGTGAGGATGAGCGCCCCGACCAGCAGTCCGACCAGAGTCGCCCACAGGCCGTCCCAGAACGACAAACCGAACAGGATCGGAAAGGTTCCCAGCACCACGGTGGCGATGGTGTTGGCGCCTCCGAAGGTGAGCCGGAAAAGGTCGAAGGGACGCGCGGTGCGGTCGGCGTCGGGGATCGGGGCGACCCCGAACTGCTCCACTTCGGTAACAGGCGGGGCTTCATGTAGCTGAGTAACCGGCTCGGCGGTCATGGCTGCACTCCTTCAGTTCTGTGATGAGGGGGTGGCGGAAAGATGTTCGTGGACGGCCAGTAGGCCATCCTCGGTGAGGGCGAACACGATGGTTTCGCGTTCGTGGTAGGTGCTTTCCACATCGCCCTGAGTACTGGTGGTGGTGACGTTGTGGGTGAAGATCGCACCGCCGGTGATCAGCCGAACTTGTGGTTCGGAGCTGAGGCAATGCACGACGCGCCAGCCTGACCCAACCCAATCGGCCCAGGCGTTTTCGTAGCTGAGGCGATCGAGGAACGGTTCGGGTTCGGTGTGGAAGATGAAATCCGCATCGGGGCTGAACCCGGCGAAGTAGCTGGATGCATCGGTGGCCTGGTAGGCGGCGACGATGCGGGCGGCGGCGTCTAGGACGTCGGCCTCGGTGAGAGTCTTCGTTGTCATGGTGGGTCCATTTCTGTGCTCTTCGCCGCGTCAGCCTAGGCGGGAAAAGCGGCGCTGACTAGCAGAAGGGCTGAAACATAGCTGCAACAACCGCTGATCTGTCGCTTGAAATTCCATTTCTGCGTCATAATGTGGTCCCGGAGTGGAAGAGGACTGCTGATCTGTATGAGCGAGGAATCAGGAAAAAGGTCACACAAATTCGGCGGTGACGATGTCGACGAAGCCATCTTGAGGTTGCTCGAGGTTGATGGACGCCTCACCAAGACCTCGATCGCGCAGTCTTTGGGGATTTCGCGTAGCTCCATTGCGGAGCGGCTGGACCGGCTGCTGGGCTCAGGCACCATCGAGGTCGTCGCGGTGCCTCACCCGCTGCTGTTGGGCATCGGCTGGATGGGGTACGCACTCCTCGATGTCGAAGGCAGGTTGCAGGCCGTTGCCGAACCTCTGGCCGCTCATTCGTCGATTCCGTTCTGTTCGATCGTCACCGGGGAAGCGCCGCTGCGAGCTGAGATTCGCGTCGACTCCACCGAGTCGGCCGCTGCGCTGATCGCCTGGATGCGCAGCATCCCGGGAGTGCGGTCGGTCAGCGTCACCCAGTATTTGGAGGTGCTTCGTGACGTGGTGGCACCGACCGGCGCGATTCACTCCCGCGTCGATGAGGTCGACCGTCGCATTCTGACCCAGCTCCAGGTCGATGGCCGCATGTCGTTGACCGAGATCGCCACTGCGGTGCGTCGCTCACCGGCCGCGATCCGCGATCGGTTGACCCGGCTACGCGAGGGCGGTGCCATCCGCATCGGCGCGGTGCTTCGCCACGGGGCCCCCTTCGGACGCCGGGCCATGGGAGTGGGACTGCAACTTTCCGGCGGTGACTCCGAAGTGGTGCACCGGGTGGCCGAGTTGCCCGATCTGCTGTTCGCTGCCCGCGCCATGGGCCACTTCGACATGATCCTCACCCTGCGTGCGGGGTCCGCGCTAGAAATGCACGAGGTCGTCGAGGATCTTCGAGGATGGCCCGGCGTCCGGGCTGCCGACACCTGGATCCACCTCGAAATCGTCAAGGAGCGCTACTACGGTGCCGAGCAGACAGTGATTCGGTGACGCCGCTGGTTACATCTCCTCGTGGGACGCCGGATCGGCGTTGAACAGTCGGCCGTCAGCTGCACCCATCGCACTGATCGCGGCCAGCTGGGCGTCGTCGAGTTCGAAGTCGAAGACCGCCAGGTTCTCGGCCTGCCGGGCTGGGGAGGCTGCTTTCGGCAGCGGGACGCAGCCGAGCTGAATCTGCCAGCGCAGCACCACCTGACCAGGGGTTCGTCCAGTCTGCTCGGCGACGGTGGCGATGGCGGGGTCCGCCAGTGCCGAGGCTCGACCCAGCGGACTCCACGATTCGGTGAGGATGCCCAGTTCGGCGTCCACCTGGCGCTGCTGGTCCTGAGTGAAGCGCGGATGCAGTTCGATCTGGTTCACCGCCGGGGTGATGCCGGTCTCGGCGATGATGCGGCTGAGGTGTTCGGGCAGGAAGTTGCTCACCCCGATCGAGCGCAGCAAGCCGCTGTGTCGCAGATCGACCAGGGCCTGCCATGCCTCGGCATAGTGGCCGGTGATCGGGTTGGGCCAGTGGATCAGGTACAGGTCGATCTGCTCCACGCCGAGCCGGTAGGCCGATTCCTGGGCGCAGGCCGCCGCGTGGGCATAGCCGTGGTGGCGTCCGGGGAGTTTGGAGGTGATCGTGATCTCCTCCCTCGGTACCCCGGAGCGGCGAATCGCCTCGCCGACCGCGCCCTCGTTCTCGTAGTTCACCGCGGAGTCGATCAGCCGATAGCCCGCCTGCAGCGCGCTGACGATGGCGTCCACGCCTGCCTCGCCGCGCAGCGGATAGGTGCCAAAGCCGATGGCCGGCAGGTCATACCCATCGTTGAGTCGATGACAAGGGATCATGGCTCGACCCTAGCTGCGATTGGTCCGATACTGCAGTGGATTGGGTCGGCAGCTCGCCTCGGTCGCCAAGGGTATGTCGGCTATCAATCCCTGCTCGCGCAACTCGAACAGTCGGGGCACCACCCGGTCACGCAGGTGCACCGGGGAGATGGTGTTCAGGTAAATCTTGGTGGCGCCCTCGAAGCCGGCGATGGTCGAGGTGCGCCACTTCAACATCACCCGCCAGGGCATTGGCAGGTCGGAGTCGACCGGGCGGTAGTGCCACTCCTCGTTGTTGGGCACATCCACTCCGGTGGCGGCGTGCATGGCGTGAATCATGTCCGACATGCCGCGCAGTTCCTCCGGGGTGTGGTTCCACGGATCACAGGCCTCGGACTTGGAGTAGATCTCGATGGTCGGGTAGCGGTGCCCGAACCCGGCGAAGGCAATCGCATGGTCGGTTTCGGCCAACACCAGGTTGTGATAACCGGCGTAGTTGGGGCCGTACTCGTTGTAGATGTTGGGGTTGACGCGCAGCCGCTGCATCGCCTGCTCGTGTTGGACGCCGCGCTCGTCGATTGATACCAACTGCTTGTGCAGATGGTCGAACGACGCCCCGGCTGGCCGCAACCAGTTCTGAAAGACCGCCACATAGCGGGTGTAGCGGTTTAACTCGAACAAGGCCTTGACCGACTCGGTGGTGAAAGCGATGAACTGGTTGTGCTCCTCGGTGGTGAGCGTGCCTGCACCCGCCAACTGAGTGTTGTCGGTCGCGCCGTCGATGAAGTGCCGTCTGGCGATGAGCACATCGTGCCCGCCCCCGAAGAATCCGGACGCCGCAGTCAACACCTCATCCTCCGGCAAGGCGGCGACGACGGTTTCGGTGAGGCCACCGGCGCGCAGCTTGGCGCGGGCCACCGAGAGCACATGATCCCGCCCGGCCGGTGAGGCCAGGTACTCGTCGCGGCGCTGCCGCACTCGGTCGGGCAATTCGTAGCCGTAGTTCAGATGCCAGTAGTCGTAGGACAGAATCTCGAACAGATTCGGCACCCGCCGGAACTCCGCGACAGTGGCGTCCAACTCCTCCGCACGGGTTCGGTGACGGGTTTCCCACCGGCCAGCGGCGGTGCGGATCACTCGAGATTTCTCCGGCGGGCTATCGGCGCAGCGATGCTCACAGAAGGCGCAATAGCGCCCGTG
>DMIX01000134.1 GCA_003451975.1 Propionibacteriaceae bacterium | reverse complement strand
CCTACGGACGGCGGCGCAGCAAACGGCGGCTGGACGCCGAGCATCCAGCCGCCGATCACATCTTCGAACTACTCGTAGCAATCCTGCTGCAGCGAATCGAGGCTCAACTCCACGACCTTTCCGGAATCGGCGACGATTCGGTAGGTGTTCCCGCTTCCGGGGAGTTCGACGTAGCCTCGCCCCTCGTCGCTGGCTTTGCCGTCCTCGTCAGGTTCGCCCGACCACCCGGGATAGGCGGCTTTGAGGTCAGCAACGGTGCTGCCGACGGTGATTCCCTCAGGCGTCGCGACCGGGCCGTAGGCATAGATCGCCACCAGCTTGCCGCTGTTCGCCGAGAAGACTAGGGTGCCCAACACATAGTCGGAGTCGTCGGTCGGTGCGCCGGCCAGAGTGCCATCGTCGGATGCACCGCAGGTGCCGGCGGTGCCGCTGATGCCGCTGGTCAGTCCGGTGGCGGTGGCTTCGGCCTTGGTCATGCCGATCTGCAAGGCACCGTAGCCGGTGGCGGTCAAGGTGTCAGTGGCCGCTGCCGAGGGCGTCGACGCGGCGGAGGTGGCAGGGGTGGTGGCCGGGGTACCGGCGCACGCAGAGACCGCCAAAGCGGTGGTCGTGAGAAGCGCGATGGCAAACCAACGGCGATGGACAGACATTTTCCAAGCCTCTCTATGGGGTTCGACTGCTGTGACCATAGCAATCGGCGACTGCCCCGGAGAGGACTCCGAGCGGATTTCCCTCAATTGGGAATTGAATCCGGGAATGTTGCTCTCGAGAATTTGCCGTGCCGCTGTGCAGCCGAGATTCCGAGCCGGGAGCATTGGGCATAGAAATTCATCAAAATGCCTTGTGGTGGCGCAGTTTTTAGAGCTGTGGGCCGGAAGGCGCTCACTGCACTGGTGGGGTAGCTGCGCCATTCAGCAGCTCCGCCAGGGTCACCGCACGGCGCCCGATCAGGTCCTGCACCTGGTAGCGGCAGGAGAACCCGTCGGCCAACAGCACCGCATCGGGGCCGGCCGCGTCGATGGCCGGTAGTAGGTCGTGGTCGGCCACGGCCCGCGACAGGTCGTAGTGGCCCAACTCCACCCCGAAGTTCCCGGCCATGCCGCAGCAACCGTCGACGGTGATGACGGTGGCTCCGGTTCGTGCCAACAGCGCCGCATCGGCCTGCCAGCCCAGCACCGCGCGTTGATGACAGTGCGGTTGGGCGACCACGGTGAGCCCGGCCAGCTGCGGTGGACTCCACTGGTCTGCGTCGGTAAGCACCTCGGCCAGGGTGCGCACGGCGTTCGAAACCTCCGCCAGCCGCGGATCGTCCAGCAACTCGGCGGCATCGCTGCGCCACACGGCCAAGCTTGATGGCTCCATACCTACGATGGGCATTCCCTGGGCGGCGATCGGTTGCAGCACGTCCAATGCGGCACGCAACACCCGCGCCGCGCGGTCGCGTTGACCGGTCGTGATCAATGAAACCCCCGAATCCAGATGGCGCCGCAACACCCGGGGGGCATACCCGGCTTCGGCCAGCACCCTCAGCAGCGCGTCCAGTCGCCCGGCGTCCAGATAATCGGTGAACGGATCGATCCACACCACCACCGGACGGCCCGTGACCGGGCCGACCCGACGTCGATGCGCGGGACGGGCGGAGAACCGCGGCAGACTGCGCCGAGCATCGACTCCAGCCAACGCCTTGCCCAGCCGACCCAACCCTGGCGCCGCCAGAATCGCGTTGGCCAAACCCGGCAGCCCCGGAAACGAGGTGACCAGCCGTGCCCAGCCGGGGAGGCGTCCCAAGCTGTAGTGCGACCGTGGCCGCAGCCGACCTCGATAGCGTTCGTCGAGGACGCGTGACTTCGCTGCGGCGATATCAGTGCCGGTGGGGCACTCCGAGGAACAGGCTTTGCATGACAGACACAGCTCCAAAGCCTCGCTGACCGCAGCATCGCCCCAATCGCCGATCAGGGTGCCGTTGGTCAACTCCTGCAGGATCCGAGCCCGACCCCGGGTGGAATCCTGTTCGCGGCCGGTGGCTTGATACGACGGGCACATCACGCCGGTGCTGGTCAGGCAGGCGGCCACCCCGGTGCAGCGATGCACCTTCGCGGCGAAGTCGGCATCGAGCCCGCGCAGCGCTGTGCTCAGTGGTAGCGCCTGGCGCAGGTCGGCGTCCAGCGGACGCGGATCGACCAGGACGCCGGGGTTGAGCAGATTGTTCGGGTCGAAGATGTGTTTGACTTCGGCGAACAGTGCCAATGCTGCGGGGGAGTACATGCGGGACAGCAGTTCGGAGCGTGCCCGGCCGTCGCCGTGCTCGCCGGAGATCGAGCCACCATGGGCCACCACCAGGTCGGCGGCCTGCTCCACGAAATTGCGGTACCCGGCCACCCCGGTCGGGCTGGACAGCTCGAAATCGATGCGCACATGCACACAGCCCTCACCGAAATGTCCATACGGCAGTCCATGCAGGCCGTGGCTCGCCATCAGCGCTTCGAGTTCGCGCAGGTAGCCGGCCAACTCCGACGGCGGCACAGCGGTGTCCTCCCAGCCGGAATGGGCCGGCTTGGCCAAACCGATCGCAGCAAGTCCGGCCCCGTCGGCGCGGATCTGCCATAGCCGCCTGCTGTGGACGGGATCCTCGACGACCTCGCCGGACAGGCAGCCCGAACTGAGCACCAACTCCTGGGCGCGCCGGGCCAGATGCTCGGGGTCATCATCGGCCAACTCGACTAGCAGCCAGCCGCCGCCAGCAGGAAGGTGCGGCACCGCGGAACTGCCGTGGCGGCGTCCGATCACGTCGATGATGCGCCGATCCAGCCCCTCGGCCGCGGTGGGCGAGAAGGACAACACCTGCGGCATGGCCGCAGCGGCGGCCACCATGTCGGGGTAGCCGAGGGCCACCAGCAGGGTGTGGGCCGGTTCGGCGACGAGCCGTACCCGGGCGCCGGTGATCACCGCAAGGGTGCCCTCCGAGCCGGCCAAGAAAGCGGCGACATTGAAGCCGTTCTCGGGCAGCAGGTGTTCCAGGCCGTAGCCGGAGACCTGTCGGGAGAATCGTCCGAACTCGGTGCGGATGACGCCGAGATGAGCCTGCGCCAGCCGGTGCAGGGCGCTCAGCGTGGGTGATGCGGCGATGGTGTCGGCCTCGGTTCGGGCGGCTACCGTCAGTCGTTCCCCGGCGCCGGTGATGGCGCTGACCCCGAGCAGATTGTCGGCGGTACGCCCGTAGCCCAGGGCGCGCGCGCCGCAGGCGTTGTTGCCGATCATGCCGCCGATGGTGCAGCGGTCCACGGTGGACGGGTCGGGTCCAAAGCGGAGCCCGTGCGGGGCTGCGGCGGCAGTGAGGACCGCTGGCACGACGCCCGGTTCGACGATGGCAGCACCATGTCGGGGATCCAGGTGGGCGATGCCGGTGAGATTGTGGCAGTCGATGATCAGGCCGTCGCCGACGGCATTTCCGGCGATCGAGGTGCCCGCTCCACGGCTGGTCACCGCCACCTGGGCCTCGCGGGCGGCATCGACCAGAGCGCTGAGCTCGGCGACGGAATTCGGACGCGCCACTGCCGCGGGCACGACCCGGTGCAGGGAGGCATCCGAGCTGTAACGCGCCAGGGTGCCGGTGTCGGCGTCCAGTCTGAACCCGGCGTTGCGCAGGGCCTGCAGACCGGTCGCGGTGTTCACGTGCGATCGACCACGGCCTGCATGACTCGGCCCAGGGCGACATAGTCATCGGGATGCACGGCATCGACCAGCGCCAGCCGCACCGATTCCACATGGTGGGGTGCTGCCTCGACCAGCAGTGCGTAGCCGGCCTCGGTCAGGATGGCGCGCACCCCACGTCCGTCGGTGTCGCAGGGGACGCGTTCCAGCAGGCCCTTGGACTCCATTCGGCCCACGGTGTGAGTGAGGCGGGAGCGTGATTGCCGCACCCGGCTGGCCAAGTCGGACATTCGCAGGCTGCGGTCGGGACTCTCGGAGAGATTCACCAGAATCTCGTATTCACCCAAATCGAGGTTGAAGGCCCGAAGTCCGGTTTCCATCTCGGTGAAGATCCGGTGGTTTCCAGCAAGGTAGAGGCGCCAGATTCGTTGTTGTTCGTCATCCAACCAGCGCGGCTGCCCCGCAGAACTCCCCATGGCTGGATTCTACGGCGAAGTTTCTCATTCAACGAAATGTGTGGGCCGTTGGCTGCTGCGTGCCGCATCCGGCATCGATTCGGAGTCTGGGGTGGGCGGAAAAGTCCTCAGTGCGCTGCCGTGCCGCAAGGCTCTAGGCTGCCGGTACCTCTAGAATCCGAACGCGGCCAGGGTTGGCCGAGCCAGGGAGTGCAGCGCACATGAGTGAAGGTCAGATTGTGATGGACCAATCGAGCGAATTCTCCAATGTCGGAGCAATGCTGCGATGGCGGGTGGCGACGACCCCGGCCAGCGAGGCCTACCGCTACCGCGATGACGGTGAGAACTGGGTGTCGATGGACTGGGCGCAAACCCGACAACGCGTCGACGTGATCGCTGCCGGTCTGCTCGCCTTGGGGCTGAGCGCCGAGGAGAGGGTCACCATCGTCGCCGGGACCCGTATCGAATGGGTGCTGATGGACCTGGCCATCAACTGCGCCGGCGGNNCCACCACGATCTACCCCAACACTGTTGGCGAAGACTTCGAGTACATCGTGGCGCACTCGGGATCGGTGATCCTGGTCGCGGAGAATCCCGAGCAGCAGGCCAAGTTGGACGCCGCCCCGGAGGTGGCCGCCGGCGTGCGCACCGTGATTCTCATGGATGGTGAGGGTGACGGTGATCGGGTGCTTTCGTGCGCGCAGTTGGTGGCCGTGGGCGAAGCGAAGCTGGCCGCCGAGCCAGACGTGGTTGATGGGGCGATCGCAGCCACCACCCCCGACCAGTTGGCGACCCTGATCTACACCTCGGGTACCACCGGGCGCGCCAAGGGCGTCGAACTGCTGCATAGCTGCTGGGTGTACGAGGGCGTCACCCTGCGCGACATGGACATCATCGATTCCAGCTACGTGCAGTACCTGTGGCTGCCGCTGTCGCATGTGTTCGGCAAAGCCCTGATCGCAGCCCAACTGGCGATCGGGTTCAGCTCGGCCGTCGACGGGCGGGTGGACAAGATCGTGGCCGGCCTGGGGGAGGTGCGTCCGGAGTTCATGTGTGGTGCGCCGCGGATCTTCGAGAAGGTTCGTGCGGCGGTGATGCTCTCCTCGCCTCGGGGCGGCATTCAGGGTCGCGTCGCCCGCTGGGCGTTCGCGGTCGGACGCGAATCCCGCGAGTACCGCCTGCAGGGGCAGGCGATGCCGGCTCGGATGCGCGCCTCCTATGCGTTGGCCGACAAGCTGGTGTTCAGCAAGCTGAAAGCCCGCATGGGCGGCAATGTCGAGTTCTTCATTTCCGGCTCGGCCAAGATGAGCGCCCAGGTGCAGGCCTGGTTCTACTCTGCCGGCCTGCTGCTGGTAGAGGGCTACGGCATGACCGAGACCAGTGCCATTAGTTGCTTCAATGTGCCGCAGAAGCCCCGCTTCGGGACGGTCGGCCCGGCCCTGCCCGGTACGCAGATCACCATCGCTGAGGACGGCGAAGTGCTGATCAAAGGCCCCGGTGTGATGCGCGGCTACCACAACGACCCCGAGCGAACCGCAGAGGTGATCGTCGACGGCTGGTTCCACACCGGTGACATCGGCGAGTTGGATGCCGATGGCTATCTGTCGATCACCGACCGCAAGAAAGACCTGATGAAGACCTCCGGTGGCAAATACGTCGCTCCGGTGAAGGTCGAGACGGTGATCGCGGCCACAATTCCGTACGTGTCGCAGGTGGTGGCGGTCGGGGATGGGCGCAAATACATATCGGCGCTGCTCACGATGGACCGCGACAATCTGGCCAAATGGGCGGCGCGCAAGGGGCTGGCGGAGTTGTCCTATGAGGAGCTGACGCAGCGTCCCGAATTGCGCCAGACGCTGCAACGATTCATGGATTCGGCGAACGCCAAATTGGAACGTTGGGAAACCGTGAAACGGTTCGCGGTCCTACCGGTCGAGTTCAGCGTGGATGACGGCGGAGTGACGCCGAATATGAAAATTCGCCGCAAGGTGATCGCCGAGCGTTATGCCGACATCGTCGACACCCTCTACGACGATGACCCGGTGGTCGAGTGAGCGGGTTCACCAGTGAGGTCGACCTGCGCTGGGTCGACTTGGACGCTCAAGGCCACGTCAACAATGCGCTGGTCGCCGACTACTTGCAGGAAGCCCGGGTGCAGTGGCTGCAGTCGGGAAGCAATGCTCATCTGCTGGGCGAATCGACCATGGTGGTCTCCCACCAGGTGGAATACCTCGGTCCGATCGGATTCAGCACCGACCCGGTGCGCATCGAGGTTGCGGTCGGCCCGGTGGGCGCGGCCCGCTTCCAGCTGGCCTACTCGCTGACTCAGGACGGTCGCGAGTGCGCGCGGGGGCGGTCGGTGCTGTGCTTGTTCGACTACCGCGCCAATCGGGTGCGGCGCATGACTGGGGCCGAGCGGGCCTGGTTCGCCGGCCAGTCGGTTGAGCTGGAGCCGCTGGCGTCGTTGGGCCGGTGGCGGGTCGGTGAGCAGGCCCACGAGCACGATTTCCATGTGCGTTGGTCCGATGTGGACGCCTACGGCCACGTCAACAATGTGCGGGTCTTCGACTATGTGGCCGAGGCTCGGGTTCGGATGAACCCCGACCAGGATGGCCCGCACCGCATGGAGGCTGCTGCCGAGGCAGGCATCATCTGGATGGTCGCCCGTCAGGATGTCGACTACATCGGGCAGATTCTGCTGCGTCCCCAGCCCTACCGGGTGCGCACGGCCGTCGGGCGCGTGGGACGCACCTCGATGACGACAGTTGCGGAGGTTGTTGATCCACAGGATGGCCGGGTGCTGGTGCGGACGCACACCGTGGTGGTCAGTGGTGACCTGACGGGGCGTCCGGTGCCGCTGCCGGAACCCATGGTGCACTCGGCCCAGTTGTGGCCTGCCGAGGCGTATTGATGCCTGACTACGACCGCTGGTAGTCCGAAGAGGCGCGCACGATGAGATCGGGCGTGAACGGCGGATGGTCGGTGTCGTCGAGCAGCATGTCTGCTGCCGCCCAACCCAGGCCCCACATGGGCTGCCGCACCGAACTCAGCGGGACCATCAGTTCCTGGGCCAAGAAGATGTCGTCGTAGCCTACGACGGCCAGTTGCTGGGGCACCTCGATGCCGCGGGCGCGGGCCTCGCGCAGCACGCCGAGCGCGACGATGTCGTTGATGGTGAAGATCGCGGTGGGCGGATTCGCCGAATCGAGAAGTTCGCGGGTGGCCGCCTGTCCGGCGTTGGCGTTGTGGTCGTTCAGGCGCACGAACTTCAGCACTTCGGCGGGGTCCAGCCCGGCTTCGACGACGGCCTTCACTGCGCCCTGGCAGCGCTGGTCGCTGGTCTGCCTGCCCTCGGCGCCGGCGAGGATGCCAATGCGGCGATGACCGCGCTCCAGCAGATGAGCTACTGCCTGGTAGCCGCCCAGCACATTGTCGACACTCACGCACGGCTGCCCGGGTAGTTCGGTGTCCATCAGGACCCACGAGATGCCCATGCCGGCGAGACCGTTGAGGTTCTGGGTGCCGACCGAAGTGGGTGTGATCAACACTCCGCGCACGCCCTGCTCGGCCAGCATTCGCAGGCAGCGGGCTTCGCGGAGCGGATCGGAATCGGAACTGCAGATGATCAGGCTCTGATCGTCTTCGGTGAGGCGGTCTTCGATGCCGCGGGTGAGTTCGGTGTAGAACGGATTCCTGATGTCCTGAACAACGACCCCTACGGTGCTGGAAATGCCGGCGCGCAGGTGTCGGGCGGAAGCATTTCTATGGAAGTTGAGTTCGGACATTGCCGCCTTGACTTTGTTCAAGGTTGCCTTGCTGACCACGTCAGGTCGGTTGAGTACGTTGGAAACTGTGCCGACGGAAACGCCCGCGCGTGCTGCGACGTCTTTCACGTTGGCGCGTTGGGGTGGAGCCATAGTGAGGCCTCTCGCGAACCAATGGACTCCGGTGAGCATAGCCGCGGTTGTCAACTATGTCGCAATTGGTCAAGTTCACGCGAGACTGAGTACAAAAGTGCTTGAAAATTAGCGAAGTGCGCTTTAATGTGCAGTCAAATTCGGGCAGCTTTCGTCGGTGCGCTGCGGCTGGGCCGACGCACCTCCGAGCAGGGCTGCCGGTGAAATGCGGCAGTCGCAGTGGTGCTTTGCAGCGGCGACTCAGCGGTGGTGCTTAGCGGCGGTGACTCTGCGGCAATGACTCTGCGGCAATGACTCAGCAGCGGTGACTCTGCAGCGATGCCTCTGCAGCGATGCCTCAGCGGTGGTGCTTCGCAGCGATGACTTCTCAGCGCTGGTAGGTGACCGCACCTCGCCACAGCGTGGCCACAACCGGATCGGGCAACTCGCGTCCGTGGTAGGGGTTGTTGCGGCCTCGGGAGCGCGATGCCTCCGCATCCACCACGGCACGAGTATTCGCATCGACCAGCACCAGGTTGGCCGGTTCGCCGGGGCGCAGCGGACGGCCCTGGGTGGGCACCTGGCCGATTTCGGAGGGCTTGACCGACATGCGCTGCAGGAGGGTGGGCCAGTCCATGCGTCCGGTGTTGACCATGACCTCCATGACCACGCTGAGCGCTTGCTCCAAGCCGATCATGCCGGGCAATGCGACGTCGAAGGGGTGGTCCTTGTCCTGGCGAGCGTGCGGGGCGTGGTCGGTGCCCACAATGTCGATGGTGCCGTCGGCCAGGGCTTCGCGGACGGCCTCCAGATGCTCGCTGGTGCGCAACGGCGGGTTCACCTTGAAAGTGGTGTCGTACCCGGCGACCAGCGGGGTGTCGAGCAGCAAGTGGTGCGGAGTGACCTCGGCGGTGACCTTGATGCCACGCTTCTTGGCCCAGCGCACGACCTCGACGCCTTCTGCGGTGGAGACGTGGCAGACGTGAATGCGGGAGTCGGTCAGCTCGGCGAGTTGTACGTCACGGGCGATGATGATGCTCTCGGCTTGGGCGGGCCAGCCGGGAAGCCCAAGTTGGGCCGACCATTCCGATTCGTGGCAGCAGGCGCTGGCGCCGGCCAGCCGGGTGTCTTGGGAGTGTTGGGCGATGACTCCGTTGAAGGTCTTGATGTAGGTCAGCGCGCGGCGCATCAGCAGCGAATCCGAGACGCATTTGCCGTCGTCGGAGAACACTCGCACGCCCGCGGCGGAATCGGCCATCCGCCCCAACTCGGCGAGTTCTTCACTGGCCAGCCCCTTGGTGACGGCGCCGACAACGCGCACCTCACAGTGGCCTTCGCGCTCGCCCAGGGACTGGACATATTCGGCGGCCTCGGCAGTGTCGGTGACCGGGGTCAGGTTGGCCATGGCATGGACGCAGGTGAAACCACCCCGTGCTGCTGCGGCGGTGCCGGATTCGACGGTTTCGGCGTCCTCGCGTCCGGGCTGACGCAGGTGGGTGTGCAGGTCAACCAGGCCGGGTAGGGCGAGCAGGCCGGCGGCGTCGAGGCGTCGCACGCCAGCCGGGGCGTCGCTGGGGTCTGCCAGCGTGCCGGCTTCGGTGACGTAGAGGTCAGTAGTGGTGCCGTCGGCGAGTTGCGCTCCGGTAATCAGTAGGTTGCCCGCCGTGGTGGTCGCCGTAGTCATCAATGCATCGCTCCTTCGTCAGATCCCAACAGGTGGTACAGCACGCTCATGCGAATGGCTACCCCAGCGGCTACTTGTTCCAGGACCAGCGAGTTGGCCGCATCGGCGGCCGCGCTGGAGATTTCCACGCCGCGGTTCATGGGACCGGGATGGCAGATCGCTGCGGTGGGCTTCATGGCCGCGAGGCGTTCGGGGGCGAGCCCGTAGGTTT
>DMIX01000413.1 GCA_003451975.1 Propionibacteriaceae bacterium | reverse complement strand
TTTCGGCCCCGCCGACGGCGACGGGGGTGGGGCCGGGTTCGGCGACATTCGCCGGAGTGAACACCAACGTCGGATTGGTCGGCTCGGGCGCCAGCGGCATCATCAGCGGGACCTGCTCGGTCGCAAGGGCGTCGTTCTCCAGCACCGTGGTCCGCATCCGCGCCGCCAGTTCAGGGTCATTCAGTCGGCCCTGAGCGATCGCCTCGCGCGCTGCCGCAACGTGCCCGGCCAGAACCCGTGCGTCATGCGGACGCTCCGCAGGCTGGCGTGCCGCAGCGGCCAACACCAGCGCGTCAACGTAATCCGGAACGGCGTTGGCGGTGCCACGCCACTGCTCGGGTGCGGCTTGAGAAGGCGGCGAGATCTCGTTGTGGACATGGCTGTAGGCCACCTGGATCGGGCTTTCGCCGGTGTGCGGCTTGCGTCCGGTGAGCATCTCGTAGAGCACCACGCCCATGGCGTAGACATCGCAGCGGGTATCGGCATGGCCGTGGGTCACCAACTCAGGCGCGATGTAGGAGACCGTTCCGATCAGCATGCCGTTCGCGGTCGCGGTGTGTGCGGTCACCGCGCGTGCCAAGCCGAAGTCAGCGACCTTGAGTTGCCCGCGTCGCGAGATCAGCACATTCTCGGGCTTCAGATCCCGGTGCACGATGCCTGCCTCGTGCGCGGCGGCCACCGCCTCGGCGACCTGCTGGATCAGGGCGAGCGCTCGACTCGGCGTCATCGGAGTCTCGCGGGTCATGACTTGGCGCAGCGTCGAACCCTCGACGTACTCCATCACGATGTAGGGACGTCCATCGTCCATGCCCTGGTCGAATACCGAGACCACATTCGGGTGGGAGAGCCGAGCGGCGGCGCGCGCCTCGCGGTCGAAGCGGGCCGTGAAGTCCTCGTCTTCGCCGAGGTTCTCGTGCATCACCTTGATCGCCACGGTGCGCGTCAAGCGCTGATCGTCGGCCAGGTACACCGTGGCCATCCCGCCCCGGGCAATGCGGCGAGTGATCAGATATCGACCGTCGACAAGTCGCCCCAAGAGGGGATCGGTTCTACTTGTCTGTGTCATGCGGTGTGGCTCCAGGACTGATGTGGGGAAGACGACGAGTCCAGATACGGTCACCAGTGATTGTACGGCCCCCGCTAAATGGCCTTGCCTCGACCCGCCGCCGGGCTAGGCTGGCGGCGTGACGGTGCGAATGGGGGTGGCCACCCGACTGAAGCTGGCCAAGTTGATGCTCATCACCGGTTCGCGTCGTCACAGCGGGGACCTGGTCGAGATCGCTCGAGCCGCCATCACGGGCGGCGTGGACATCATTCAACTGCGCGCCTCACTCGAAACGGCCGCCATCCAGATCTCCGACCTGGTAGCACTGCGCCAGGTGGCCGGTGATTCGGGGCTGGTGAGCGGCTACGGGAACGCCGAGTACGCCGATGCTGCCCGAGTGGATCTCCTACAGCTCTCAGCGCTCGACGGGCCGGCTGCGGAGAAGCGAGGTTTCGTCGCCCCCTCGATCCTGCTGGGCCGCTCCTGCCATGCGGCCGCTCAGGTGGACGCAGCGATCGCCGATCCCGAAATCGCCTTCTTCACCATCAGCCCCGTCTACAACTCCACCGGCACCGGTGAAGCCGGGCTGGAACTGGTCCGCTACGCCGCGGCGAAGGCGCCGCTCGGCCCGCAATCCAAGCCCTGGTTCGCCGTCGGTGGTGTGGGCGAGCACAACGTGGATGAGGTTCTCCAGGCCGGTGCTCGTCGGATCGGCGTCACCCGCGCCGTTCTCGATGCCCACGATCCGATGCGGGCAGCCACCACCCTGAGGGACCGTCTCACCGAGGCCTGGACGGTCGATCCCGGCAGCGAAGAGCTCGTGCTGAGCGCCTTCGGCGGCTGATCGGCTTCGGCCGGTGGCCTCCCCGAAGGAGGCGCGACCGGTCGGCGGCATCCCCGGAGCCCCGGCTATGGCATGCTGAGTGGTGCATGCAGAAACTCACGATGACGGTCGCGGCCTGAGCGCCGACCCTGCCGGCCAGAGATAGCCCGCGGAGTCGGCTTGCCGACCCTGACCAACCGTCGGCGCTCAGAGCGCCAGATCGGAATTATCGTCGTGAACATCATCCTTCGTCCTACCTTGCACACCGATTACCCCGCCACCGAGTCCCTCATGCGCGACGCCTTCTGGGACCTGTATCGACCCGGCTGCGTCGAGCATCTCGTCGCCCGTCAACTGAGATCGGGCACTGACGTTCTCCTCGACCTGGTGGCCGAACAGGAAACCCAGCTTCGCGGCTGCCTGCTCGCCACCCGGGCCCGGCTGATCCAGCAGGATGGCCGCGTGGCCGCGATGTGCTCTCTGGGGCCTATCGCGGTGGCTCCCGGACATCAGCGCCATGGCCTCGGTTCCCGGTTGATCAGCCGCGCGCTCGATTTGCTCGCAACAGCAGGGTTGCCGGCAGCGTTCCTGTACGGCGACCCGGACTACTACGGACGGTTCGGCTTCAGTGACGCCGCCACCTGGGCAATAACCACCCCTGATGGGGCCAATTTTGACGCCTTCATGGGGTTGGAGTTGAGGCCTGGTGGGCTCGACGGTCTCAGCGGTCGGCTCCTGGACAGCGCCGATTTCGAAGTGCAGCCCGACCGGCTGGCGGCCTGTGAGCAGGGCTTCCCCGCCCGAGTCAAGCACCGCCTGCCCGGTCAACTGTTCGACTGAGCCTGGGGGTGTCGGCGCGCGCCGGCACCCCTGCTTAATACCGGCAACCCTGCTTAATACTGGAAACCCTGCTCAATACCGACTCAGGTGCTCCGGTCGCAGGTCAGGCGCACCAGTTCGTTCAAGCCCTGTCGGGCAGGCGAGTATTCGATGTGATCGTTCACCACCGTGCGAGCCTGCGTTGCAAGCTCGGCGATGTCGGCCTCCACCGCTGTGACCGCACCGGAGGCGATGAGTAGCTGCTGGGCACGCTCGACCTCGGCATCGCCCAGCGGCCGACCGAGCAAGGTGTCGAGAGCTTCGGCTGCCGCCTGATCTAACCCGGCCATCGCCCGAGCCACGAGGACAGTCAGCTTCCCTTCACGCAGATCATCACCGGAGGGTTTGCCGGTCAGGGTCTCGTCGCCGAACACTCCTAGCAGGTCGTCGCGGTATTGGAAGGCTCTGCCCAGCGGCGAGCCGAATGCAGCCAGGGCGTCCAGCAGTTCGGGGGAGCCGCCACCCAGCGCGGCACCGATCTGCAACGGGCGAATCACGGTGTAGCGGGCCGTCTTGTACTCCACTACCCGCTGAATCTGGGCCAGCGTCGAGGTCAGGTCGCTATGAGCCTCCAGAGGCGAGCGCGTCTGGGCTGCGGTATCCAGGACTTGGCCGGCATTGACCTCCTCACGCACCAAAGCGGCCAACGAGGCGGCGGCCGCAAGGTTCGGTGCGCCGGACTCGGCAAGCATTTGTGCCGACCACACCAGCAGCAGATCACCGAGCAGGATCGCGCTGGCGCGCCCGTAGTCCGCTGCGCTGCCTCGTCGCTGCTCAGCGGCGTGACGTCGCGCGAACTGCACATGTGCTGCGGGCATGCCGCGTCGGGTTTGGGAGGCGTCCATGACGTCGTCGTGCATGAGTGCGGCCACGTGTAACAGGTCTAGGCTGGCCGCCGCAGCGATCACCGAAGTGGGCACCTCGGTGGTCCCCGTGGCCGCAACATAACCCCAACAGCAGAACGCCGGGCGGAGCCGTTTGCCGCCCGTGGTGAAAGCCCTCGCCAGCTCCATCACCGGCTCCAGATCCTCCCCCAGTTCGGAGAGCCCCCGGCTTCGCTCGTCCAGAAACTCTGCGATAGCGCCCCCCACCGCAGCACGAAACTCCCCCGACAGCGGATCAACCGGATCAACCATGGCCACCCCCGCAGCCTACGGGAGCCCGGTGGCTTCAGTGCTGGATCTTCCACCGACTACGGTGGAGGATCGAGCACTGGCGAACTCACCGGGTCGGCGGCGATAGCCTTACCGTCATGTTTGGGGACGAAGCGACTATTGCGGAACTGCTCGCCGAGGGTGGAAGAGCCACGATGTCGTTCGAGTTCTTTCCGCCTAAGGATGACGCGGGGACGACTCAGCTTGTGGAGGCGGTGACGGCGTTACAGCCGTTGCGTCCGGATTTCGTGTCGGTCACCTACGGTGCCACCGGATCCAGCCGGGAGCGCACGATCGATGCCACCAAGTTGATCGCTGCCCGCACCGACGCGCTCACCATGGGGCACCTGACCTGCGTGAGTCAGTCCGTTGCGGATCTGCGGGGTGCGATCGACGCCTACGCCGAGGCGGGCGTGGGCCACATCCTCGCCGTTCGGGGCGATCCGCCCGGCGGTCCGACGGCGGCGTGGCAGCGGCACCCCGAAGGCTTGGACAACGCCACCGAATTGGTGAAACTGATCAAGGAGTCCGGCGACTTCTGCGTGGCAGTGGGCGCTTTTCCCGACGGCCATCCTGAGCATCACGACTTCGAGCTGGATGCTCGAATCCTGGCCGAGAAGGAACAGGCCGGGGCCGAGTTCGCCATTACTCAGCTCTTCTTCGATGCCGATGCCTACTTCCGGCTGGTCGAGCGGGTGCGCGCCCTGGGCTGCCAGCTGCCGATCATCGCCGGCATCATGCCGGTCACCAACATCTCTCAGATCGAGCGGTTCGCAGGCTTCTCCGGTGCACCATTGCCGACCGCGGTGGTTTCCCGACTTCACGCCGTCGCCGACGATCCCGCCGCGGTGCGGGCGGTCGGAGTCGAAATCGCCGTCGGACTGTGTGATCGACTGCTCGCCGGTGGCGCACCGGGTCTGCAGTTCTTCACCCAGAACCGATCACGCGCGACCGCCGAGATTTTGGGTGCGCTGCGGCAGATCCCGCCGCACTGACTTTGCGCTCGAAACTGGCTCTTTGCGCTCGGAACTTCGGGCGCAAAGACACAAATCGAGCGCAGAGTGGGGGTTAGGGGCGCCAGCGGCCCTCGTCGTCCAGATCGATGGTCACTAGGCGCTGGGTCGGGCGGGTGAGTGCGACGTAGAGCACGCGCTCGCCGCCGGGGGATTCAGCGACAATCTGATCGGGGCTGACCACCACGACGGCGTCGTATTCCAAGCCTTTGGCGTTCAGTGGCGAGATGAAGCTGATGCGCTCCGGGTTGGCGCGCACGATGGGAAGTTGGGCGTCGACCAACGACGGCAGCCGCGTCGGGGCGACGATCACACCGATGGTGCCGGCCACCTGTGTGGCGAGCTCGCTGAGGACTTGCTCCAGGCGGTCGGCCA
>DMIX01000453.1 GCA_003451975.1 Propionibacteriaceae bacterium | reverse complement strand
GGGTACCCAAGACGCTCATCCAGCATCTGATTCGCTGGGTGATCAGCGAGGGCTTGTTCGACGACGCTGTGGGCCAGACCTTGCAGGCCATCCTCGACACCGAGATCACCCCGGAGTTGGTGCCGGTCGGCGAGGGCGAAACGCCGCAATCCACGCAGGCGACGATCGGCCCCTACGCGCTGCAGGACTTCACGCTCTTTCATGTGCTGCGTAAGGGAATGAAGCCGTCCAAGATCGCTTTCCTGGCCTGGCATGCCTGGCGCGACGCAGAAATCGGCGCCTGGCCGGAGGGCTTCCCGTCCGATGAGCGGGTGGCCTACGACCTGGCGACGATCAAGAAGTGGCTGACGGTGTTCGTGTCTCGTTTCTTCGGCTTCGCCCAGTTCAAGCGTTCCGCCCTGCCCAATGGCCCCAAGGTGATTCGGGGCGGCTCGCTGTCACCCCGCGGGGATTGGCGCGCCCCGTCGGACGGCTCGGCCACGCTGTGGCTAACCGAGTTGGAGAACGTGCCTGAGCACTGACCGTCACCCTGGCGGCACGCTCGCAATCCGGGTGGTGGAGGGGGTTTCGAGACGGCCCTCTCGCGTCCTCCTCAACCAGCCGGNNTCGCGTCCTCCTCAACCAGCCGGGACAAAGCAAGCGGGCCATGGGACGAGCGCTCGCGTCCTCCTCAACCAGCCGGGGAAAGGCAAGCAGGCCACGAGACGAGCGCTTGCGCGAACACCGCAACCATCCGGAGTGAAGCAAGCGGGGGTACGGGACGGAAGCACGCCCCGCCACCGTTGCCGGCCAGCGACTAGGCGTCAATGGCTCGGTGCCGGTAGCTAGGTGGATCGGCACTTACTCGACAGCAGCGCCCGTCTCAGGTGCTTCGGTTCCAGCAGCGTCAGACCGAGGGGCCTCCGCAGCGACCGACGCAGGGCTTTCCGTCACCTCGACGGCGGCGACTGGCGACATTGTCGGCTCAGCGGCAGGAGCAGTCTGAGTCATTTCCGCAAGGGCAGGGGCCGATGCCGACTCGACGTCACCGACAACCTCGGCCGGCTCCGGCTTCGACTGCTCTGGCTTGGACGAAGCCCGACGCGTCGACGTCTTGGACTTCGATGAGCTGACCTTGTTCGAACCGGAGCTCTTGGCCGACGTGGTCTTGGCCTTGCCGCCGCCGCGCCGCTTGTTGTCGCGATCGCCACCATCAGCTGGGGCCTGGGTAGCCACCGGAGCGTCGTGAACGTGGTAGCCGCGACCCTTACAGGTCTCGCACGGCACGGTGAAGGCCTCAGCCAAACCAGTGCCGATCTTCTTGCGCGTCATCTGTACCAAGCCCAGCGAGGTCACCTCGGTCACCTGGTGGCGGGTGCGGTCACGTCCGAGGCATTCGACCAGGCGCCGCAGCAACAGTTCCCGGTTAGCCGGGAGCACCATGTCAATGAAGTCGATGACGATGATGCCACCGATGTCGCGCAGCCGAAGCTGCCGAACAATCTCCTCGGCCGCCTCCAGGTTGTTAGAGGTCACGGTGGCCTCGAGGTTGCCCGAGGTTCCGGTGAACTTGCCGGTGTTGACGTCGACGACGGTCATGGCTTCGGTGCGATCGATGATCAGCGAGCCGCCCGAGGGCAGGAACACCTTGCGCTCCAAGGCCTTCGAGACTTGCTCGTGCACCCGGAAGTTGCTGAACAGGTCGCCCTTCTCGGTGCGATCCCAGCGCTCAATGCGTTCGGCCAACGTCGGTGCCACATACTGCAGGTAGGCGTCAACGGTGTCGTAGGCGTCCTCGGCTCCGCCGTTGCCGTCAATGACCAGCTTGCTGAAATCGGCAGTGAACAGGTCGCGCACGATACGCACGGTCAAGTCGGGCTCGGCGTAGAGAAGCTGCGGAGCCGAGGTGGTCTTGGACTTCTTGTCCAGCACCTCCCACTGAGCCTTGAGCCGGTTCACATCGTGAATCAGCTCCTCCTCGCTGGCACCTTCAGCAGCGGTGCGCACGATCACGGAAGCCTCCGGATCGATCAACTCGTCCAGAATGCCCTTCAGGCGCTTGCGCTCGGTTTCGGGAAGCTTGCGGGAGATCCCGGACAGATGTCCGCCCGGGGAGTACACGATGAAACGGCCCGGAATGGACAGATGCGACGTCAGGCGGGCGCCTTTGGCTCCCACCGGATCCTTACTGACCTGGACCAGCACGCTCTGGCCGGATTTGAAGACCTTCTCGACCTTCTTGTCTGCGCCGGTCACACCGAAGGAGTCCCAGTCGACCTCACCGGCGTACAGCACAGCATTGCGGCCGCGACCGATGTCGACGAAGGCGGCTTCCATGCTGGGCAGCACGTTCTGCACCCGGCCGAGGTAGATGTTGCCGATCATGGACGCGGCAGAGGCCCGGTCAACGTAATGCTCGACCAGGATGTTGTCTTCCAACACCGCGATCTGGGAGTAGTCCTCGGCTTGACGGATCAGCATCGTGCGATCCACGGACTCCCGGCGGGCCAGGAACTCCGATTCGCTCAAGATGGGGGTGCGGCGGCGTCCGGCAGCGCGGCCTTCGCGACGGCGTTGCTTCTTGGCCTCCATACGGGTCGAGCCCTCGATGCCGGTGACCTCATCGGATACCGAACCGCGGCGGCGCGGCTCACGCACTCGCACGACGACATCGACCGAATCGTCATCGGAGTCGCCGGCGTCCTCGCCACGACGGCGACGACGGCGACGACGACGACCGGTGCCGCCCTCGCTGGTCCCGGATTCGGTGGCGTCGCCCTCGGCGGGGCTGTCGTCGGTGTCGGAATCCTCGGCTGCCTCGCCCTCTTCGTCTGCCTCGGCGGAGTCTTCACCACCACCACTGCGGCGACGGCGACGTCCGCCCCGGCGACGGCGACGGCGGCGGGCGGGCTCCCCGTCCTCGCCCTCGCTGGCTGCGGCATCGGCGCCTTCTTCGATCGCGGCATCATCGGAGTCGTCGTCGGCGCCGTCTGATGCCGCGGTGGCGGTGACGTCCTGGTTCAGTTTTCCGCCGATGGCGGCGGCCAAGGAGTCCAGCACCTCATCGGTGCTCGGTCCGTCGCCGTCGGCCCGAGCGGCGTCGGCGCGTTGGCGCTGGCCGGCCTTCTTGGCCAACTCGGCCAAGCTGGCGGCCACATCGTCCTCGGTTGCGGTAGACGGCTCGGTGTCGGTCACCGGCTCGGTCACCTTGCGTGAGCGGCGAACCGGCTTGGTTACCGGCTCCTCACTCGCATCGTCGGTGACCTCGACGGCTTTGGGTCGGCGGGTGCGCTTGGGCTTGGTTTCGGCGACGGGTTCGTCGGCCGCCAACTCCGGCTGGGCAGGCTCGGCGACGACCGCTACCTCGTCGACCACGAGTTCGGGGTCGGGTTCGACTACAGCCGTGGGTTCGACCACGAGTTCGCGCTCAGGCTCGGGCTCGACCACGGCCTCGGGTTCGACCACCGGCTCGGC
>DMIX01000299.1 GCA_003451975.1 Propionibacteriaceae bacterium | reverse complement strand
GCTCACCGACGACCGCACCCTGGCCGACTTCGAGGTCGGCGATCGGCTCAGTGAACTCGACTTCGAATTTCCGTTGGGCACCGATACCTCGCGCAACACCGTCGGCGACGTCGCGGCCGTGTTGCGCCGCTGGCTACCGGCCGACGATCCGTTGGCCGACTACCCCGACGATCTGGAGTCCCCGGCGCTGTCGAACCAGGTTCTGCGAGGATTCCTCACCGGCAGCATCGACTCGGTGCTGCGGGTTCCCGGACCGGACGGCCCGCGATTCGTGGTGGTCGATTACAAGACGAACCGTCTCGGGCCGGCCGATCTGCGGCTGAATCACTACCGCCGCCCCGCCATGACCGCCGAGATGCGTCGCAGCCATTACCCCTTGCAGGCGCTGCTGTACTGCGTGGCCCTGCATCGCTTCCTCGCCGCCAGGCTGGCCGACTACCGTCCCGAGGCGCAGCTGGGCGGAGTCGGCTATCTGTTCGTGCGTGGCATGGGCGGCGGCGAGGCCGGCCCCACCACCGGCGTCTTCGACTGGCATCCCCCCGCGTCCGCCATCGTCGAGCTGTCGGAGTTGCTCGCCGATCGGAGCCCCGCATGATCGAGGTGGCGGTGAGCCTGAACCCGGGGTTGCTCAAAGACCTGAACCAAGCCGGCCTGCTCGGCCTGGGGGATGTCCATGTCGCACAGAAGGTGTCTCACTTGTTCGGCGAGTCCGATCAACGAGTTCACCTGGCCCTGGCCCTAGCGGTGCGCGCCCTGCGCGAAGGATCGACCTGTGTGGAGTTCGATCAGCTCGATCAGTTCCGGGTGGCCGCCGACCCCGAGGCCACCGCGGCGGTGGCTGACCTGCCATGGCCTGACCTCGAGCCTTGGCTGGCGGCGGTCGCGTCCAGCGCCATGGTGCACACCGAGTCGGCTGCGGTCGGTGATCGACCCTTGCGCCTGATCGGACGCCGCCTGTACCTCGAACGGTATTGGCAGGAGGAGAGCACGGTGGCCGAGCAGCTCACGGCGCGGCGTCAGCGCAGTACCGATGCTCCCGCGTTGCCGCGGGTGGTCACCGCAGCCGCCGAACTGCTCACTGGGGACGATCTCGACCAGGCGACTGCAGCGATTGTCGGACTGTTCACCGGCGTCAGCGTGATCGCCGGAGGCCCGGGCACCGGGAAGACCTACACCGTGGCTCGGGTGCTGGCGATGATGCATCGCACTGCCACTCACCGCCTCAGCGTGGCTTTGGCTGCACCGACCGGCAAGGCGGCAGTCCGCATGGATGAGGCGTTGGCCGGTGCGCTGGCATCGCTACCACAGGACCTGGCAGCCCAGCTTGTCGGCCTGCGCGCCAGCACGATTCATCGGTTGCTGGGCTGGACTCCGCAGTCGCGCCACCGGTTCGTGCATCATGGCGGAAATCCGCTCCCCCACGATGTGGTGGTGGTCGATGAGGCGTCCATGGTGTCGGTAGCGCTCATGGCTCGACTTCTCGATGCGCTGCGTCCGACGGCGCGACTCATCCTGGTGGGCGACCCGCACCAGTTGGCGCCGGTGGAAGCCGGTGCGGTGCTGGCCGACATCGTGGATGCCCCAGCGCCGCGATTGCCGCAGCTCAGCGCCGCCCTGAACGAACTGGGCTTGCCGGATTCGGGCACGGTGGCTGTGCTGCGTCGCAATCATCGATCTGATGCCACGGTGGCGCAGGTGGCCGATGCGGTACTGGCTGCAGATGCCGAGGCCGTGGTCGAGCTCGTCGGTTCCGGTGTGCCCGGCGTCTCTTTCACTGAGAATGCCAACGACCCGGCGCTGCGTCGGCGCGTGACCTCCGCCGCGCTGGAGATGATCCGCGCCGCTCGTCACGGCGAGGTCACTGCCGCCCTGGCCGCGTTGGGACGCCACCGCGTGCTGTGTGGTCACCGGCACGGTGATTACGGCACCGACCACTGGGCCCGCACGGTCGAGGCGTGGGTGAATGCCGAGCTGGGCGCGGATGTCGATGCGAACCCGTGGTACCCGGGCCGGCCGGTGATGATCACCCAGAATTCGCCGGAGGTGGGTCTGTTCAACGGCGATGCCGGGGTGGTGATCCGCGAAGCCGGCCAGTTGCGGGTGCACTTCGACCGCGGAGATCACACCCAGGCGGTCTCGCCGTATCTGCTGGATGCGGTTCAGACTGTTCAGGCGATGACCGTGCACAAAGCCCAAGGCAGCCAGTTCGCCGAGGTGAGTGTGATCCTGCCCCCGGTTGAGTCTCCGTTGCTCACCCGCGAACTTCTCTATACCGCCATCACGCGCGCCGAACACGGCGTTCACCTGATTGGCTCGGCCGCTTCGCTGCGGCAGGCGGTTCTGAATCGGGCCCGTCGAGCCTCAGGGCTGAGTTCGCGGCTGTAGTCGGACCCTCACCCCACGGCCTCGACGCCGAGGGTGTCTTCCAGCCAGGCTTGAATCATGCGTCGCGCGATTGATCGCGACGGCGGCAGGGTGACGCTGCCATCGGCCAGGGCCGAGCGGAGATCGTCACGGCTGAACCAGGAAGCGGTTTCGATCTCTCCCGGTGCCGGGGTGAGCTGGGTGGTAACTGCGTGAG
>DMIX01000029.1 GCA_003451975.1 Propionibacteriaceae bacterium | reverse complement strand
GCCGACGAGCCGACCACCGCCTTGGATGTGACCACCCAGGCACAGATCATCGACCTGGTCCGCGAACTGCAGGCGGCTCGGGGCACCGCTGTGGTGTGGATCAGCCACGACCTCGGCGTGATCGGCCAAGTCGCCGACGACGTTCTGGTGATGGCTACCGGATCGGTGGTGGAGCACCGACCCATCACCGAGGTGTACTACCACCCTGAGCACGACTACACCCGGCAGTTGTTGGCGGCTCGTCCCCGATTGGGTAAGACCGCCGGACCGCCACCGGCCGACCCCGACGCCGACGTGCTGCTGGAGGTTCGGAACCTGGATGTGCGGTTCCCGGTGGCAACCCCGAGTGGACGCAGCATGGTGCATGCGGTCAACGACGTGTCCTTCGAGATCCGCCGAGGAACCACCACCGCGCTGGTGGGGGAGTCCGGCTCAGGGAAGTCGACCATCGCCAATGTGCTCACCGGACTATTACCGCCGAGAGCAGGCACAGCCGAATTGGGAACCCTGGATCTCTTGCACGCCAGGAGGGCTGATCGGCGGCGCATCGCGATGGTGTTCCAGGATCCCTTCGCCTCGCTCGATCCGCGGCGTTCGGTCGCCGACGCGCTGACCGAGCCGCTGCGCACCCATGGCCTGGGCGGGGACGGTGCTGAGTCCCGCGAGGCGCGAGTGATCGAGCTGTTGGAACAGGTCGATCTTCCCGCGGAGTTCCGGCTGAGGTATCCCCACGAGCTGTCCGGGGGTCAACGACAGCGTGTCTCTATTGCCCGGGCCTTGGCGCTGGAGCCGGAGATCATCATCCTCGACGAGGCCACCGCATCATTGGACGTGTCGGTGCAGGCAACCGTGCTGGATCTGCTCGCCGAACTCCAGAAGTCGAAGGGGCTGACCTACCTTTTCATCGCACACGACCTGGCGATCGTGCAGCAGATGAGCCACAACGTGCTGGTGTTGCGCGACGGTGTGGTGGTGGAGGCCGCAGACGCCGAGACGTTGTTCGCCGACCCGATCCACGACTACACCAAGATGTTGCTGGCGGCCATCCCTCCGGACGCTCCGCGAGCTGGCGACGGCAGGCACTCAGAAGACCCAACTACAGGCGGGTAGGCGCGGCCAACCGAAGGCGCTGCTGAGGGCGGCTAGCGCCTGCGGAGTGCCCTCGAGCTGACCGGCTGCGGCTAAGGCGGACGCGCTGAACCCGCCCAGATACAGCGAACCCAGGGTGCGCACGTCCATCCGAACATCGGCACGGTCACAGGCCTCGACCTCGACCCGGTCGCTGAAGGCGTCGGCGGTGAGGTGCCAGCAGCCAGCATTCTCCGGGAGCATCTCATCGACGACCTCGATGCTGACATCCACCGCCGCCGCATAGCGGCGCGTCCGTAGCGCGGCGGGGACATCGATGAGGCGCAGCCACAGATTGTCGATGATGCGCGGCGTGGCGGCGCGCGGATCCACCAACAAGCCCAGGATGGGATCATCCAGCGCGATCCAATGCGCCTCAACGGTGCGGGTGAGCTCCAGATCGAGCAGTCGGGTCCACAGGGCGTGTGCCGCAGCCGGATCGGTGGCGGCATATTCCTTGAGATCGACGGGACCTTCGGGGCCGGCCTCGCCCCAACGGAATTTGCGACGGAACAGCGCATAGCCGACCGCATCGTCACTGCGGTGAGCCACGATAATGCGCCACTTCTCGAATCCGTCTCGTAGTGCCGGTGGATCGGAGTGGAAGTGCTCGCGCAGCCGCGGGGTCTCGCGGGTGGCCCAACCTGGCTGATTGATCGCGTCCTTGAGACCGCGAGCGTGGAGTTCGGCGACGATGGGCCCGTGCCTGTCGAGGTCGAACTCGTCGAAGGTGATGCTGATGTGGTGACTCCCCCTCACGGAGCGCAGCGCCGCGTGGCGTGCGATGGTGAGCGCCACCGTCCGACTGGCCAGGCCGTAGCCGAATCGTGGGTAGAGGGCGGGTTGGGAGGCGAACAACACCGAGGCGATCTCGCCGCGTTCCCGGCAGTCGGCGAAATGAGTGCCGATCATGGAGCGCAGCAGGCCGCGTCCGCGGTATTGAGGGTGTACTCCGACAGCGGTCAGCCCGGCGACCGGGGTCGTAGCGCCGGGGACCGGGAAGCGGCTGTAGGCGTAGCTGCCGTGCATCGCGGCCAAGGTCTCACTGCCGGGCTCGGCCAGCCCTCGAGTGCGCTGCGGCTCCAACGGCCAAGGCCACTCCCGTTGCTCGGCGGCGGGCACCGGGGAGGGGAAGGCCCAGGTATCCAGGCGCAGCAGGCTGGGCAGCGAATCGGCGGTGATGGTGACATCGACGAAACCCTCAACGGGCTCGGGTGTGAGCACCGGCATGGCCGTCAGTCTGCCAGTGCCGCGGGCGGGTTTGGAGTTGGCCCGTGAATGCGGAACAATAGGAACTCGGTGCCGGTTCACGCCCAGGGCTGCTCAGCCCTCGAAGCGATGGCGACCCGGTGCTCAATGAACAGGAGAAACCATGAAGCAAGGCATCCACCCCGACTATGTGGAGACCCAGGTGACCTGCACCTGCGGCAACACCTTCACCACTCGCAGCACCGCCAAGAACGGCCAGCTTCACGCCGAAGTCTGTGCGGCCTGCCACCCGTTCTACACCGGCAAGCAGAAGATCCTCGACACTGGCGGCCGCGTGGCCCGGTTCGAGCGCCGGTACGCCAAGAAGGGCAAGTAGCTTCACCGACGCCGGGTCCCAGGAATCTCCTGGGGCCCGGCGTTCGTCATTGTTGGATGGGGACCCTCGAAGGGAACACTGATGTTTGAAGCCGCCGCGGACCTGGAGGCGGAGTTTGCCGAGTTGGAGCGCAAACTCTCCGATCCCGCTGTGCATGCCGATCCGGTGGCCTCACGCAAGATCGGTCGCCGCTATGCCGAGTTGACTCCCATCATCAAGAACCTGGCCGCCTACCGCCAGCTCAGCGCTGATCTGGCCGCGTCAACCGAGCTCGCCGACGAAGACGAGGCCTTTGCCGCCGAGGCTGAAGAACTCAGTGCCCAGTTGGTCGACGTCGAGGGTCGGCTGACCCGACTCCTGGCGCCTCGTGACCCCAACG
>DMIX01000368.1 GCA_003451975.1 Propionibacteriaceae bacterium | reverse complement strand
GGCGGTGCCCGCCGCGCCTACGGTGGATCCGGTGACCCTCGTCGCGAGTTCCCCGGCCTGCTCGGGCCAGACCCAAACCAACCTGGAGGACGCCATGCACGGCGAAGCCTTCGCGCAGGCCAAGTACCGCCTCTACGCCGACCATGCCCAGCAGTCGGAGTTGCCCCAGCTCGCCGCGCTCTTCCGGGGCATCGCCCAGGTGGAACTGCGCGAGCACCTGGCTGGTGAAGCCGTGTTGGCTGGTCTGGTGAGCACCAACGAGGCCAATCTGAAGACGGCGATCGCTGGTGAGACCTATGAGGCCACCACGATGTACCCGGATTTCGCGGCGCAGGCTTCCGCCGTCGGAGATGACGACGCGGCCCGCGTGTTCTGGAAGGCCGGACGCCAGGAGAGTTCGCACGCCAGCGCCTTTGCTGCTGCACTGCATCGCAGTTAAGCCGACTGGACCGGCCCCCGGCCCCTGTGTGCAGACGCAGGGGCCGGGTCGTGTCACCAAGCCTCATCCGCGATTACTCCAGATGGTCAATGCCTGGGTGGAGTGACGGCCGCCCGACCGCCGTCGTCGAGGGTCGCGACCGGGCTCGCCCGGACGGCGCGCATCCCGGGCATCAGGACAGCGTGATGGCTGCGCCGGTGGTGGCGTCGACATTGCCGGTGTCAACAGGGGTGTTGTTCTCGATCGAGGCGTAGCCCCATCGGCCGCGTTTCAAGGCATTGTTGATGAAGCGCACGTTGGTGATGGGGTCGGCGGTGAACTGGCCGTCGGAGTAGACCGTGTAGCCGCCGCCGGCCAGGTAGTTGCCTTCGACGGTGACGTTGTCCACGGCGCCGAAGTAGTTGTCGATCATGACCGCCGCGGTCTGATCATGTGGGTTGATGATCGTGTTGTGGGTGATCGTGATATCGGACAGGCCCCCGTCGATCTGAACTCCGTCGTAGTGCGGATCGCCCGGAGCACTCAGGTCGTGAATGTAGTTGTCCTCGATCACCGAGCCAGATCCCGGCGCGATGCCATTCTCCACATCGTGAATGTTATTGGCTCGCACCGTCGCGGGGCCCTGGATGCCCATGGAGTTCTCCGAGCCCGCAGCGCCCCGTCCGTCGATGTCGCAGTGCTCGACGGTGACGCCGGAGCGGTCGCCGGCGACATCCACAGCCCACCAGTCAGCGCTGCGGATTCTGGAGTTGCGAATGGTGACGTTGTTGGCGCGCACCGTGACGGATCCGGTGATGTCGTAGCCGTCGATCACCGTTCCTGGTGTTGTGATCGTCAGGCTCGCTGAGGATTGCAGGGAGGTTCCGGCGGGTACGCCGGTGTCGGACGCCGAAGGGTAGGTGTTGGCGTGGACGGTGACCACGGTGGTCGGTGATGTCACTGCGGCGGCGCCGTACCACGACGAAGCGATCGCGCGAAACGGATAACTGCCCGCAGCGGGAGCGGTCAGTGTGACCGCGGATGTCCCGGTGCTCGTCTCGATGCCGCGACCCACTACAGTCCACTTTCCGGCGATCAACGCCTGCACCTGGGTTGGGCGGCGGTTCCGGCTTGGACTGAAGGTCAGCTTCGCGTGGGCTGATTGGCCGGCGCTGAGGGCGCCGTCGATCGTGAGGGTCGCCCGCTGGGCGATGGTCGAGATCTTCTTCACTGCTGAGACCCTGCGCGTGTAGCGGTGGGCGCCGATTCGGAGGGCTTTGGCGACCACTCTCACACGTGTGGTGCGGCGGCTGGTGGACCACATGAGCGTGTACCTGCCTGAGAGGTTGGTTCGGCCTCGATCCACCGTTTTCCAGGTGCAGCGTTTCTTGTGACCACTGACGTGACGGCAGGAGCGGCGCTGCAGGATCACCGGTCGAATCACCTTGGTGGGTATTTTGCCGGTGACTGTGAATCGCTCTGCGGTGATCGGCCGGTGCGGTGCGATCTCGGCCGTCACGGTGGAGGCCGCCAGCGTCGGCGTCGGATTGGGCACCACGAGCGCACCGACAGCCAGCGCCACGGCGGCCAGTCCTGACAGCGAAGATGACAAGCGGGGCATCCGTTCCCCTCGTGCATAGACGGCTGTGTGCCACGGTAGCCGACTCGCCGTCGCGTGGCGAGATCGCCGGGATGCAGCAGGGCGCCGACGGTTCCCGGTTTGACGGAGGGTCTTGGCACGGGGCGATGCGTCCGCTAGCGTGGTCGCAATTCTTTTATCGAACTGCTTCGATTCAGTGAGGAGTCAGCATGTTCTCGTTAGGTCTTGGGTCCCAGAGGGGCCAGCGCACTGGCCGAGGGAGGCGTCGCACGATCGTGGCGCTGGCCTCGGTCCTCGCGGTGGCGATGACATCGCTTGTTCCGGCGCCGAGTGCTGCCGCCGTAGAGGCGTCGGTGAAGACGTTCCACTTCGCCGTCGTTGTCGGCGCCGAGGGCGCGACGCACTGCGACATCGTGGGCGACGTCTACACCCCTGCCGGTGCGGGGCCGTTGAATCGCGTGCCGGCGGTACTCATGACCCATGGCTTTGGGCAAAGCAAAAAGGACATGAAGGACTTCGCCCAGATGTTCCTCGATGAGGGCTATCTGGTGTTGGCCTACTCCGGCCTCGGCTTCGGCGGATCGTCGTGTGTGATCTCCATGGATGATCCGGCGATCGACGGTAAGGCCGCCTCTCAGCTGGTCAGCTACCTCGGTGGGGCCGACGGCATCGCCTACGAGGACGCCGCGCATACGACGCCGGTGCTGCCCATGAAGGACGTGCAAAACGACCAGGACAGCGGCTATGCCCACGATCCGCGGGTGGGCATGTTCGGTGCCTCCTACGGTGGCGCGGTTCAGTTGGCCGCGGCGTCGGTCGACCCCCGCATCGATGCGTTGGTGCCGATGTCGACCTTCAACGACCTGAGCTACACCCTGTACCCGAACAACACCGCGATCACCAGTGGGGTCTCCAGTTCCACGCCGGGCGCGTTCAAGCACAACTGGGCCTTCGGGGTGGGATTGGTCGGATCGCTGACCGGCACCGGCAGCACGCTCCCGGGTTGCGAGAAGCTGGCCGCCGGGGTCTGTCAGACGATCGTGCGTGGGCTGGTGCGGGGATACCCGAACGCCGCCGACCTGGCCTTGGCCAAGCGGGTCTCTCCGGCTACCTACATCGAGTCCGTCCACGCTCCCACGCTGGTGATCCAGAGCCAGGCCGACACCTTCTTCAACCTCAACGAAGGCGCCGCCCTGTTCCAGCAGTTGAGAGACAACAAGGTGCCCACCCGGATGATCTGGCAGCGCGCTGGCCACACCAATCCGAATGGCTCGGTCGACGACCTGAACCCGCTGGATCCCGATCCGTCCAGCTATGTCAGTCAGCGGGTGTTCGCCTGGTTCGCCCACTATGTGCGCAAGGAGAACGTGGACGTCGGCCCGCTGTTCGCCTACCAGCGCAACTGGCTTCCCGACACTCCGGGAACGACCTATGCGACCTCGTCGACCTTCCCGGTGGGGAAGTCGGTGAGCTACTACCCGTCCACCTTCGAGCGGTTGAAGACCAATCCGGCGAAGGTGAAGAAGGCCCGTCTGGTGATGACCACCCCGGAATTCGGGGTCGTCACCAACACCGACCCGCTCGACCTGACCGCGGCCAGCACGCCGACCGGACCGATCACCAGCCACCAGCATGATGTTCCTGGCACGGCGCTGTCGTGGTCGACGCCACCACTGAAGTCGAAGGTCAACGTGGCAGGCTCACCGACCGTTCAGCTGAAGGTCTCCGCTCCCGTGGCGCGGGCACAGCAGCACCGAGGTGCTGTTGGCCAGCTCGTCTTGTTCTTGAAGTTCTATGACGTTGCTCCCGACGGCCTGACCACCCTCGTCGGTCAGCAGACCGCCCCGGTGCGGATTCCCGATGTGAGGAAGCAGTTCACTGCGAAGCTGCCGGCACTCGTCCATCAGTTCGCCCCTGGTCACCGCATCCGGTTCTCGATTGCGGGATCGTCGACGAACTTCGGCGGTGGTACGTCGGCGAACGTGGTGACCTTCGCCACCGGAGGCTCGGACCAGGTGATCACCCTCCCAGTCGTTCCCTGAGTTCGCACCATCGTGCCCTGAGTTCGCACCATCGTTCCCTGAGCGTGTCGAAGGGTGCGTCCCCACTCGACCGTTCCCTGAGCGTGTCGAAGGGTGCGTCCCCACCCGGTCGGACTAGTTGGGGACGAGCCGGGCCGGTCTCAGAACTGACGCTTGGCGTAGAGCCGTATCGAGATCAGTGCGGAGGTCGTCCACAACGCGATGATCGCCGCTGTCAGACCCGCGCCGACGGTGAGTGACCAGGAGGGGGTGAGTGCCCCCGGCCAGAGGTCGGCGAGCCGGACGCCGACCCCGGGAATCTGGGTCAGGACCATCGGGGTGAGGCAGATGATGAGTGGGAGCACCACGATCCAGCGCGACTTGGTGAAGCCCACCGCAAACAGCACGGGCAGTTGAACGGTGAGGACGAGACTTGCCACAGTCGTCGCGGCCACAGCGAGCAAGACCGCGAGCCCCGGCTCGAGTGGCCGGCCTGTCGTGACGGCGAAGGCACCGGCGATCGCGAGGGCACCGACCAGTGCGGCGAGCTCCATCACCAGGAAGTACAGGTGGCGTCCCCACACCACGGTGCGTCGCCGAATGGGCAGAGTCGCATAGAGCAGGTCGTGGCGGCCGCGCTCGTCGGCGAGGAAGGGATAGGTCACGAAGAAGACCGGTAGCAGCGGCACCACCGCGGCAAAGGCCAGCGGTTCCTGGTTGCCCGAAATCCACGACATCATTGCGATCAACACCGCCAAGATGATCATCTGACGAGCGTTGACTCGCGCCGAGGCGAGTTCGAGGCGAGCGAATCGTGCAGCGTTGGTCATGCCGGGATCTCCTGCTCGGCGGTGCTGAGGTGCACCACGATGTCGTCCAAGGTGGCCGGATCGATGACCACATCGGGGCCGAATCCGGGGGTGGCGGTGGCTTCGATGAGTCCATCGAAGATGTCGGCGCGTTCGTGCAGGCCACGGATGAGGGAGCGGTTGTGGTCGGTGAGCGCGCGGCGCGGTCCGCGTACGACGGCGTAGCGTTCGAGGACGTCATCGACGGTGCCGGCCTCGACCAGGCGGCCCAGGGACAGGACGCGAATATGGTCGGCGATGCGCTCCAAGTCAGAGGTGATGTGGGTGGAGAACAGGATCGTGTGGCTTTCGTCGGCGGCCATGAACTCGGCGAACAAGTCGAGCAGGTCGCGTCGAGTGGCGGGGTCGAGCCCGCTGGTCGGCTCGTCCAGCAGCAACAGGCGTGGCTGGTGGGCCAGGGCGAGGGCGAGCATCAGCTTGGTTCCTTCACCGCGAGACAGCGAC
>DMIX01000409.1 GCA_003451975.1 Propionibacteriaceae bacterium | reverse complement strand
TACACCTCTCTATTCGTCGGCAGCGTCAGATGTGTATAAGAGACAGGATCAAAGAGCGGCTCGCGGCGGTTCGGCCGGCCTAGAAGTCGCGGTTGCCGGCGTAGACCCCGGTGTGACCTGCCCTGCCTGGAACGAGCGGAGCGTTCAACGGCGAATTCGCCGCCAGCGTCAAGCGCGAACCACCCATCCCGACCGGCGCACCGCTGGACCACAACCCCTACAAGGCGTAACGTTGGCGTGCGGCCGGTTGGCGGATCCCGGTCCTTGCCGAACACGAATCCGGCCCCGTCCCTGTTGTGGCGACGGAGCCGGACGGTTGCCAATGTACGCGTAGCGGGTCGGCAGCACAACCGCAGCGCGGCTGCCTGGAAGTCCTGCCGAAAAGCGAGTTGTGACAGCGNNCGGAGAGGTCGTCCGATCCCAACGTGGGCGGAATGCGCACGGGTGTGGTCATTGGTGTGTGATGGTGCTGGCGGCCGTCGGAATCCCGCCACCCGGAACGGTTCACGCACGCCCGCGCGGCGATGAAGTCGCCGCGCTATGCGGCTGCGCCCGCTGAAGCGGGCTTCCACGCTGGATGACACGGCCCCCGCCATGATGCATTGAACCCAGGGTCGCACGGCAAAGCCGGATTCATCCGGCGCCACTCATTAGACCGGCGATGAATCGCCGGTCGAGCCTGCGGCCTGTGATTGACCCACGGAGAGGTCGTCCGATCCCAACGGGGGCGGTGATCCGTTGTGGGCATGGCCGGCGTCACAGGCGCAATCTGGCCCCCGTCCGGCATCGCCGGTACAGCCTGGAAGTCCAGCCGAAAAGCGAGTTGTGACAGCGATGCCTGGGATCCAGTCCCACGCGACTCGAGTGCAAGGGGTTTTTGACCAGACTTCTAGCGCGACCATTCGGTCGGCTGCCGCACCCAGCGGTGCTTGCGCAGGCGTGCGTGCAGGTCGGTGGGCAGCGGCCCCGCGTCGCTGGCAGCAATGTTCGCGTCGACATGATGCAGCTTGCGCATCCCAGGGATGATCGTGCTGACCGTTGGATTATTCAGGATGAAACGCAAGGCCATCAGCGGCATCGTCATCCCTTCCGGCACGTCCGCCTTGAGCGCATCGGCGTGTTCGACGCTGGCATTCAGGTTCTCCGGCACGAAGTACAGGTTGCGCCAGTCGCCTTCAGGCCACGTCGTGTCTTTGGTCAAAGTGCCGGTCAGCGAGCCTTCGTCGAACGGCACACGGGCGATCACCGCGACGTCCATTTCGTCGCACGCGGGGAACAGCTCGTCCTCCGGATTCTGATCGAAGATGTTGTAGATCACCTGCACTGAGTCGATCAGTCCGCTCTTAACAGCCCGAACCCCGTTCCACGGCTCCCAGCGGTTGATGCTGATGCCGATGGCGTGAAACAGCCCCTCACGGCGCAGGTCGTCCATCTTGTTCGCCCAGCGGTCATCGGCAACCCAGCTGTCCTCCCACACATGGAACTGCATGAGATCGAAACCGGGCAGGCCGGAGTTCGCCAGGCTCCGGTGCACGTATTTTTCGATGTGCGCCGGCGGGAAGCAGTCGTCCAGCGAGAACCCGCGCTGGCTAGGCCACTTGAAGTTCTGCGGTGGGATCTTTGTCGCCGTGTACAGCTTACTGTCGGGATTGGCGCGCACCAGTTGGCCCAACAACCCCTCGCTGTGGCCCTCGCCATAACCCCAGGCAGTATCGAAGAAGTTGCAGCCGAGATCGACAGCGTGCTGTAGCGAGCGCATGGATTCTTCGTCGTTCGAGCCGGTCCATCCGCCCATCCCCCACATCCCGTAGCCGATCTCGCTGACCATCCATCCCGTACGTCCAAACTTCCGGTATTTCATTTCACCCTCCCACGAATGCCTCGTCACCTCGCCAGCGGGACGCGTCCCAAATTGGCACAGTCTTGACTAACGAGAAGACTTGCGTGTGAACCTGACAGGTCACGCCGAAACCGCGACCGGCCCCCGCTCAACGGCCTCCTGAAAATCTCAGACACACCCTCCGCGCGCAACTAGCGCAGACGCAGCCCGTGCGAGGCGGTTTAGCCGGAATCGCCGGGAGATGTCAGCTCGCCGGCGAGGTTCTCCTGCATCTTGGCCTTGACTTGCGCTGCGGAATGACCCGTGCCAAGCAGATAGAGCATTTTGGTCAACGCTGCCTCGCGGGTCATATCGAAGCCGCTGACTACCCCGCACCGCGCGAGTGCCGAACCGGTGGTGTAATCGTGCAGGTTCACGATGCCCTGGCCGCACTGCGTGCACGCAACCATCACAACGCCCCGTGCGTCCGCCTCTTTCAGTACCGTCAGCAGATCGCGGTCGCGATCCGGCCCGTTGCCGACGCCGTATACCTGCAGGACGGCACCTTTCGTCGCCTGTACCGTCTTCCGCACCATGTCGGCCGTGATGCCTGGAAAGAGCCACAACAAGGCGACCGGCTCCACTGTCATGTCGCGGACTACCAGCTTACCCGGAGCGGTGGGTTGGGGCAGCACGAACTTCCAGTTGATGTGGATATCCACACCCATCCGGCCAAGGGCGGGGTAGTTTGGCGAGTCGAATGCCTCGAACGCGTTGGCGCTGACCTTGGTCGACCGGCAGCCGCGCAACAACTTGCTGCCGAAATAGAGGCACACCTCGGGAATGGGGAAGCCCGCTGCGACGAGCAACGAAGTGATCAGGTTGTCGCGGGCGTCGCTGCGCACCTCACACAGTGGAATTTGCGAGCCGGTGAGAATCACCGGTTTGCGCAGACCCTGCAGCATGAATGCCAGCGCCGATGCCGTGTAGGCCATCGTGTCGGTCCCGTGGAGGACGATGAAGCCATCGTAGGCGTCGTAGTTGGCGGCAATGTCCCGCGCGATCATCATCCATTCGTCAGGAGTCATGTTGGACGAATCGAGCAGTGGCGCGTACTCGCGGATGGTGTACTCCGGCAGGGCCGGGTTCTTCAGCTCGTGCATCTCGTTCATCAGCCATTGCAGATACCCCGGAGTCGGTGCATACCCGTCAGCGCCCAACTTCATCCCGATGGTCCCACCCGTATAAGCGATGTAGATGCGCTTCTTTCCCATGCGATATTCACCCCATCATCCCGCGAGCGTTCCGGCGATCATCCGCGTGTGGAGCCCGCCCCACCGCCCGCCCCGGATGCACATGGGATGTGTGTTGACTGGCTCCGCAATTGCAGCACAACGGCACATGATGCCTCCATTATACACATGGAGTGGCCTGCAAGCAATTTCTCAGCCGTCGATAGCGCCCCACGGTGGATGGCTGCCCCAATACACCATCCGCAATTTTGAGGGTTGGCGATTGTACCGTGAGCACAAGCCCGCCACGAACGGCACAGTCTGGTACGGCGGGCGTGTTCGCCGCCGAATATCTCGCGTCAAAGGCGCTGCAATTGCCGCTCAGAATCCTGGGATCCATACCACTGGGAGCGGCTTGACAGTGCCAGGCGGATTCGTACAATTCGCTTGCCTGGCTGTTGCAGCGCGCGAAATGATTTCGAGTCTTACGGACGTAAGAAGAAAGAGGCATGCGAAAATGGACAACCCATCTCCCCAAGCTCTGCTTGAATTTGCTTTGGACGCGGCCTGGCAAGCGGGCCGGATCACCCTGGGGTATTATCAGACCCACCCGGATGTCGAACGCAAGGCGGATAACACTCCCGTCACGATCGCCGATCGTCAGGCCGAACAGAAGTTGCGTCAGCTGATCGGACGGTATTGGCCGGATCATGGTATCATCGGTGAAGAATACGGCGAGCAGCCCGGCGGATCGCCGTACACCTGGATTCTCGACCCTATCGATGGGACGAAGGCGTTCGTTTCAGGCGTGCCGTTCTACAGTAACCTGTTAGCCCTGACCGACGGTGACGAGGTCCTCATCGGTGTGATCAATCTGCCGGCGCTGAACGAGACGATCTACGCCGTGCGCGGTGGCGGCTGCTTCTGGAACGGGCGGCGCACGCACGTATCCGCGGTGGATCGGCTCGCGGATGCAGTCCTGCTGTTCAGCGACGTCGATTCTTTTGCGAAGCACGGTAAAGCGGAGATCTGGCAGCGGCTGGTCGATGCCACCTACATCCAGCGGACCTGGGGGGATGCCTATGGCTACGCTCTGGTGGCCACGGGGCGGGCTGAGGTGATGGTGGACCCGGTCATGTGCCTGTGGGATATCGCTCCGCTGCAGGTGATCATCGAAGAGGCCGGTGGGACGCTGACCGACTGGCAGGGCGTGCGCACGATTCACCACGAGGAAGCCATTGTGACCAACGGGGCATTGCACGATCAGGTCATGGCTCTCGTGCGGCGCTAGCCGCGTACAAAATCCTTGACAACCGGCTGGGAGTGTGCTATACTGATTTGCGTAAGCGCTTACGCAAGCATTTACGTAAACGCTTAACGAGAGGAGAGCAATGGCGACCATCCAGGATGTAGCTGACAAAGCAGGGGTATCTATCGCGACCGTTTCTCACGTGTTGAATAATACCCGTTTTGTCAGTGATGAGACCCGCTCCGTTGTTCTCGAAGCCATTCAAAAACTGAACTACCACCCCAGTGCGGCGGCGCGCAGTCTCAGCAGCCGCAAGACCCAGACCATTGGCATGGTCATCTCAGATATAACCAATATCTTCTTTGGGCGGATGATTCAGGGCGTTCTCGATGTCATCACCCCACAGGACTACAACCTGATCCTCTGTACCACCGGTGATAT
>DMIX01000105.1 GCA_003451975.1 Propionibacteriaceae bacterium | reverse complement strand
GAATCGCTGCGGGGTCGAGGCGATGTCCATCGCGTTTGGTGCGGATCAGCTCAACGGCGTCGTAGGCATTGGCGGTACTCATGGGTTGACCTTACCGAGTGAATCAGCGGGCCAGCGCCGAAACAGCGGCCCGGTCGCGAAGCCGGAAGGCCCGCCCGTCGATCGAGATCAGTCCGGCGTCGACCATGCGTCCCAGCTCGCGGGTCATCGAGGCTCGTGACACCTGCAGATGGTCGGCCAACTCCTGCCGGGTCAACGTTCCGGCGACCACCCCTGACTCATCGGCATGACGAATCAGGTAGAAGGCCAGTCGAGCACGCAACGAGCGGCGTCCCAGCAACTCACCGCGGGCATTCAAGTTGCGAGCCCGCTCGGCGAGCAGGCGCACACAGTTCTGCAAGAGCACTTGTCGCAGCGGTTCGGGAGCATCGGTGCTCAGCAACGGTCGAGTGCCGACTTCCACCAGGCGTACCGGCGCAGCGGCATGAACATCCGCCGGCCATCGCGGTGACGGCGCGAACGCGGTCACCGCGCCGCAGGCCCCACCGGCATCGACCACGTCGATGATGTGGCGGCTGCCATCGGTGCGGGTGCGCACGACCTGGAGGCGGCCGGACAACACCACGAAGAACGAGGCTTGGGCCGCGGCACGTAGCGCCACTCGATCACCCGCGTCGGCCGAGAAGAGCCGGACGTAACCCTGGCGGATCAATAGCCCGAGGTTACCGGCGGTGAGCCCGTGTCCGAGCACCGAAGCCAGGAAGGCTTCCTCATCGGCGGAGGCCTGCGTCAGATCACCGACCGCAGTGATTCCCATCGCTCCTCCAAAGTGTTGCCCCGGCAACAGACGTGCCCAAAGCCCTGACCCTACCGTTGCGCACGAACGACGCCGCAGCCAGCGGCAATAGTCCCTACCAGAAAGGCCAGAACACCTATGGGAATGTTCTGTTTTCAGTGCGAGCAGACTGTCGGCACCGCCGCCTGTGTGGAGGTGAGCAACTGCGGGAAGGACATCCCGACGGCAGCGGCTCAGGACCGCATCACCTACGAACTGATGCGCCTTGCCGTCGTCGCCGAAGGCCCCGAGCGGCTCACCGAGTTGGCTCCGGTCTTCATGGAGGGGCTGTTCGCCACAGTCACCAATGTGAACTTCGACGCCGCAGCCTGTGATCGCATGGCCGATGACATCGACGCGCTCCGGCGCGAGCTGAGCGCCGGTGCCGCCACGGCTCTGGAAGCGGTCAGCGGCCCAGCAGACATCTTCATCGACGGCGGTGCAGAGGCCTCACTGCGTTCACTGCTGGTGCTGGGATTGCGCGGCATGGCGGCCTACGCCTACCACGCCTATGTTCTCGGCTATCGAGACACGGCGGTGGAAGCCTGGTTGGTCAGCGGCATGGCCGCCGCCTCGCGCTCCCACGAGACCGGGGAATGGCTGCAACTGATCCACGACTTCGGCATGATCAACTTCCGCTGCCTTGAGCTTCTCGACGAAGCCAACACCGGCAGTTACGGCCACCCGGTCCCCAGCACGGTGAGCATGCAGGTGCAGCCCGGCCCGTTCATCGTGGTCTCCGGCCATGATCTCCATGACCTGAAGATGCTCGCTGAGCAATGCGAGGACGCCGGCGTGGCTATTTACACCCATGGCGAGATGCTGCCGGCACACGGCTATCCCGAACTGGCTGCCTATTCCTGCCTGAAGGGTCATTTCGGAACCGCCTGGCAGAACCAGCGCAAGGAGTTCGACGGCGTGCCGGGCGCCTTCCTGTTCACCACCAACTGTCTGGTGCCGCCGATGGCCTCCTATGCCGACAACATCTTCACCACCGCCGTGGTGGGCTTCCCCGGACTGGCTCATGTCGATGCCTCCGCCGACGGCAGCAAGGACTTCTCCGCCGTGATCGCCAAAGCCCAGGAACTCGGCGGCTGGTCGGAACCGAAGGACTTCACCGGGATCAACGGTGGTAGCCAGTTGACCACCGGCTTCGGCCACCAGGCGGTGCTCGGCGTGGCCGATGTGGTGTTGGGCGCGATCCAGGCCGGTGAGCTGAAGCACATCTATCTGGTGGGCGGCTGCGACGGTGCCCTGCACGGCCGCAACTACTTCACCAACCTGGTCGAGAGCACTCCTGATGACAGCATCGTGCTGACGCTGGCCTGCGGGAAGTTCCGCTTCAACGACCTTCAGTTGGGAACCGTCGGCGGATTGCCTCGGCTGTTGGACATGGGCCAGTGCAACGACGCCTACTCCGCGGTCAAGGTCGCTTCGGCCTTGGCCGAGGCACTCGGCGTGGGCATCAACGACCTGCCGTTGTCCTTGGTGTTGTCGTGGTACGAACAGAAGGCCGTCTGCGTCCTGCTGAGCCTGTTGGCCCTAGGGGTGCGTGACATCTACCTCGGACCCACGCTGCCGGCGTTCGTATCAGCGGAGGTGCTCGAGGTCTTGGTCAGCGAGTTCGGTCTTCGGCCGATCAGCACTGTGACCGATGATCTGGCGGCGATGCGTCCGGCCTGAGCAGACGCGATCAGCCACCTGCGGTCTAGGGGGCCGATGTCGGGGGTGGGTGCGGTGTGCGCCCACCCCTCGGCGTTCCGGCTGGCCGAGCCGGAACGATGCAGCCCGGCGAGACGGCTAGGGTGTGCGCCATGCGCATTGCCAGATTCGTAGCCCACGGCGATCCCACCTATGGTGTGGTCGAGCTCGCCGAGGACCAAGGAGAGAACCCCGAGACTATTGCCGTGGTGTCCGGCGATCCGCTGGCCGGGGCAGTGCATTTCACCGGCGAACGCCTCGCATTGGCCGACGTCCGACTGCTCGCCCCGGTGATCCCGCGAAGCAAGGTGCTCGGCATCGGACGCAACTACACCGAGCATGCCGCTGAACGCGGGGCGGAGGTTCCCACCACTCCGCTGGTGTTCCTCAAGCCCAACACCTCGGTGATCGGCCCCGGCGAGCCGATCGTGCGCCCACCGGAGACTGAGAACCTGCACTACGAGGGTGAACTCGCGGTGGTGATCGGCCGAATCTGCCGCCGCGTGCCCGTCGAACGCGCCGCCGATGTGATTTTCGGCTACACCGTCGCCAACGATGTCACCGCTCGCGACCTGCAGAGCAGCGATGGACAGTGGTCACGGGCCAAGGGTTTCGACAGTTTCTGTCCGCTCGGGCCGTGGATCTCCACCCACCTCGAGTTGGGCGAGGCCGCCGACCTGGACCTCGTGACCACGGTGAACGGGGAGATTCGGCAGTCAGGCAATACCGCCGAGATGGTGTTTTCCATTCCGGAACTGATCGCGCATGTCTCCAGCTTCACCACGCTGCTTCCCGGTGACGTCATCCTCACCGGCACCCCCGCCGGAATCGGCGAGATCGTGCCCGGAGACTCGGTGAGCGTGACGGTGTCAGGGATCGGCACCCTGACCAGTCCTGTGGTCAGTGAGGATTGAGCATGAGCTGGAAGGATCGTTTCGTCGACTTCGAGCCACGCCCGGAGGTGGAGTACCCGTTGGCATTGGGGGTGCTCCCCAGCCAGCGCACTCCGGGCAAGGCGCTGGCGCTCGGCATCGGCGGAGCCCTCATGGGGCTGCTCGTCTTCTGGATCATCCGCGGCTATATCGCCTTGGCGGTGATCTGGCTGTTGGGCATCCTCGGAAAACCGCGGTTTCGGCTGCGATTCGGTTGGGTCGACCTGGCCGTGCTGCTGCTCGTGGCATGGCATACGATTGCGGCCCTTTGGGCGGCGTCGCACTTGAGCCCTCGGCCGGCGGTGAACATGCTCTGGGAGTGGGTGGGACTGGCCGTCAGTTTCTTCCTCGCCCGGCAACTCCTGGCCGGACGGAGCGAGGCCCGGGCCGCGGTGGCCGTGATGGGCAGCCTCGCCGTGGCGCTGGCTGCCTA
>DMIX01000344.1 GCA_003451975.1 Propionibacteriaceae bacterium | reverse complement strand
CTCGAGCAGAGCGTCATCGGAGCCTGCTTCGATGGCCTCGACAACTTCGAGGGTCTCCTCGACCAGATGGTGCACCAGGCTTTCCGGCGTCTGCGCGGCGTCCCACGGGCATTCGGCGCGAAGCCGCGTCATGACGTCGGCCAACCGGTCGAGCTGCGGGAATCGGCCGCTCATCGCCGTCGGATCAGGACGACGGCTCGCTCGACAGCGAGCCAGTCTTCCCCGAAAGGCTTGCGGCGGAGGGGTCCCACACACCGAACTGAGGGTTCACTGTCACCGGATTGTTCGCGACCGCCTGGGCATAGCTGGCTTGGATGGCATCGCTGTTCTGCGCCAATGACATGTAGGCGAGCGCCTTGGCCAGTTCGGCGCCGTTGGGATCAGCGGCCAGAGCCTTCAAGAAGTCATCCGAGCTGTAGAGCTGGGAAAGCTGGGCATCGGTCACCTGCACGTTCGCTATCTGCATCGCCACCGCAACCAGGCGTCCGGTCACCATGACGTTCACCACCGGCGCACGAAGCTGGCCCCACGTCGGCACGCTTTCACTTCCGACTTGGGCGTACGCGGCCGAGGCTGCGCGAGACAAGGTGTCGACTTGGCTCACCGTGATCTGGTCGCTCCCGACCACGGCGGCAACCTGTGGGCCAGGGTTGGCACAGCCTGACAGGAGCAGCAGCGCCGCCGAGGCAGCCACCAGTATTTTCGCCACAGTCTTGAACATCGTCGCTGACTCGCTTCCGCAGGTTGGTACGCCGGTCGCGATCCTACCGGGTCCACCGGTGTGGTCCTAAGACGTCCGGGCCGCTGCTTCGATCGTCGTGCCAACGATCGAAGCAGTGCGGCGGGTTTGCTCCCTGGGGTGGGCTGGCAACAGGCCACAGCGTAGGAGAACACCGTTCCACCGGCAAGAGCCGGTCTCAGTCTCGGCTGCCGCCGAACACAGCCACGATCCGTCGCGGCGGGCCGACCGCAACCTCAGAAGATGTCGGTGAGAACCTTGCCTGCCCAAGCCAGCAGCTCTGGATCAGGAACCGGCCGCCCCCCGATCGCCGCGGTCATCGGACGGGGCACCAGCACCTGGGCCGACGCCTTGCGATACTGCGATCGCGGATACAGCCGGGCCAGCCGCAGTTGCGCAGAATCGGGCAGTTCGGCCGGCGAGAACCGCACCATCGGTCCGGCCATCACCACCTCACGCACACCGTGCTCGCGGGCGGCGAGCCGGAACGATGCCACCGCGAGCAGGGTCTGAGCCGCCTGCGGCAGCGACCCGTAGCGATCCTGCAGTTCGTCGCGGACGCCGGCGATGTCGCCCTCGGCACGGACGGCGGCCAGCCGCTTGTACATCTCCAGCCGCAGCCGTTCGGATTCCACGAAGTCGACAGGCAGGTGAGCATCCACCGGCAGCTCGATCTTCATCTCCGGCTCGGGCTCAGTGTCCGAACCTCGGAACTCGGAGACCGCCTCCCCCACCAACCGCAGATACAGGTCGAAGCCGACGTCGGCGATGTGTCCGGACTGATCGGCCCCCAGCAGGTTGCCGGCACCGCGAATCTCCAGATCCTTCATGGCGATAGCCATGCCCGCACCGAGATCGGTGTGAGCGGCCATGGTCGCCAAGCGGTCGTGGGCGGTTTCAGTCAGTGGCTTCTCCGGGGGGTACAGGAAGTAGGCGTAGCCGCGGTCGCGGCTGCGACCGACGCGTCCGCGAAGCTGATGCAACTGGGCCAAACCCAACATGTCGGCCCGTTCGATGAGCAGAGTGTTGGCCGTGGCTACGTCGAGACCGGCTTCGATGATCGTGGTACAGACCAGCACATCGAAGCGCCGCTCCCAGAAGTCGATCATCACCTGTTCCAAAGTGTGCTCGTTCATCTGACCATGCGCCACCGCCACCCGGGCTTCGGGTACGAGTTCCGACAGCTGCTGGGCTGTCTTCTCGATGCTCTGCACCCGATTGTGAATGTAGAACACCTGGCCTTCTCGAGCGAGCTCGCGACGGATCGCCGCCCGCACCTGGTTGGTGTCGTAGGGCCCGGCGAAAGTGAGCACCGGGTGGCGTTCCTCCGGCGGGGTAGCGATGACACTCATCTCACGAATGCCGGTGATGGCCATTTCCAGCGTGCGGGGAATCGGCGTCGCGCTCATGGCCAGTACATCGACATTGAGCCGCAGCTTCTTCAAGGCTTCCTTGTGCTCCACACCGAAGCGCTGCTCCTCGTCAATGATGACCAGGCCCAGGTCTTTGAAGGAGACCTCCCCCGAGAACAGGGCGTGGGTGCCGACCACCACGTCGACCGACCCGTCGGCGAGGCCTTTGATCACGGCGCGACGCTCGGCGTCGGTCTGGAAGCGGCTCAGCCCAGCAACGTTCACCGGGAACCCGGCATAGCGATCGGCGAAGGTGGCCTGGTGTTGCTGAACCAGAAGCGTGGTCGGTACCAGGATCGCGACCTGCTTGCCGTCCATGACCGCCTTGAAAGCCGCTCGCACCGCGATCTCGGTCTTGCCGTAGCCGACATCGCCGCAGACCAGCCGATCCATGGGGACCAACTGCTCCATGTCGCGCTTCACCTCACTGACCGCCGCCAACTGATCGGGGGTCTCCACGTAGGCGAAAGCGTCCTCCAGTTCGCGCTGCCAAACGCTGTCGGCACTGAAGGCGAAACCCTTCGAGGCCTGCCGGGCTGCATACAGCTTGATCAATTCGGCGGCGATCTCGCGCACCGCCTTACGTGCCCGCGACTTGCGCTTGGCCCAATCGCCACCACCGAGTTTGTCCAAGGTGGGATTCTCGCCACCCACATAGCGGGTGATCAGATGCAACTGATCCATCGGGACGTACAGCCGGTCGCCGGGCTGGCCGCGTTTGCTGGGGGCGTAGTCGAGCACGAGGTATTCCCGGATTGCGCCCCCGACCTCGCGCTGCACCATCTCCACATACCGACCCACACCGTGAATCTCGTGAACGACGGCGTCGCCGGAACGCAGTTCCAATGGGTCGATCTGGTTCTTCCGCCGGGCCGGCATCTTGGCCGGAGCCAGGTCTGCCTCACGCCGTCCGGACAGGTCGGCGGCGGTGAACACATCGGTGTCGATCGTCGGCAGGCTGAAGCCGTGCCGCAAGGCCGCGCGGACCACCGTCACCATCCCCGGTACGGGAAGATCCGGCAGGCCTTCGGGACTCACCACCGGGATGTCGGCATTGCCCAACACCTCGGCCAGGCGCGCGGCACGACCGGCGGAGTCGGCCACCAGCACCGTGCGATGCCCGGTGGTCACCGACTGCCGCAGGGCCTCCAGGGCTGCCTCGGTGTCGCCGCGCCAGACCGCCGCTTCGACGACCTGCACCGCGCGCGATTCGATGTCATCGTGACCCGTCGGCGCACCGGTGACGTCAGGGTCGTCGGAGTCGGGAGCGGCGAAGGCCGACAAGCTCCACCACGACTGGCCCAATGCCAGCGCGTGGGCGCGCACATCGGCCAAAGTCTGATAGGCGGCTGCGCCGACGTCAATGGGGGCTTTGCCACCCTCGGCGGCCGCAGCCCAAGAGGCCTGCAGGAACTCCTCGCTGGTCGCGACGAGTTCCTGGGCGCGGGTGCGAATGCGCTCGGGGTCGGCCACCAGCACCTGGGTGTCGGTGGGCAACACGTCCACGAGGAGTTCCAGGCCGTCGACCAGCACCGGGGCCAGGGATTCGACGCCCTCCACGGCATGGCCGTCGGCGATGCGCTCCAACATCTCCGCCAGACTGCCCGGCTCGTTGCGATGAGCCTTGGCGAGTTCGGCTGCGCGAGCCCGTACCTCGTCGGTGATGAGCAGCTCCCGGCAAGGAGCCGCGGTCATCTCCGGCATGGTGGTCTCGTCTGATCGCTGATCGGCGACTAAGAAGTGTCGGATCTCCTCGACTGTGTCGCCGAAGAAGTCGATGCGGATGGGGTGCTCCTCGGTGGGAGGAAAGACATCGATCAGGCCACCGCGCAGACAGAACTCTCCGCGCCGCTCCACCAGGTCGACCCGGGTATATGCCGCTGCGACCAGACGCCGGGCGACCTCGTCGAAGTCGTAGTCCTCGCCGGCGACCAGCCGAACCGGACTGAGATGCCCCAGGTCACGGACTTGGGGTTGCAGCACCGCCCGAATCGGTGCAACCACCACTCGCGGGGCGGGAAGCGCGTCATTGCCGACCAGCCGACGCAGCACCGCCAGGCGCCTACCGACGATGTCCGAACGCGGGCTGAGCCGCTCGTGTGGCAGCGTTTCCCACGCCGGGTAGTAAGCGACCCGGTCTGCCGGCAATAGGCTCTCCAGCGCCGCGACGGCAGTCTCGGCTTCGCGAAAGGTCGAGGTGACCAGCAGCACCGTCCGCCCGGCTTGATCGGCCAGCGCAGCGACGAACGCACTGCGCGCTGCCTCCGACACCGTGAGGTCGAGCGCGGGGATACGTCCGTCGCGGCAGTCGGCGATGGCTCGAGCCAGGGTCGGTTCGCTGCCAATGAGGTGCA
>DMIX01000174.1 GCA_003451975.1 Propionibacteriaceae bacterium | reverse complement strand
CGTAGATGTTGCCGATTCCTGAGACCACTTCCTGGTTGAGCAGCACTCGCTTGATGCCGCTGCCGCGCGACCGGATCGAGCGGACCAGCGAACCCCGATCCAGCTCGGGATCGAACAGGTCGGCGGCGATGTGGGCCAGTTCTGCAGGACCGGCGGCGCCGCCAGCGGCCAACCAGAGGCTGCCGAACATCCGCTGGTCGGCATAGCGCAGTTCCGGCCCGTCATCAGCGAAGCGCAGCACCACCCGGCAATGCGCCGGCAACGGCTGGCCGGGATCATCTACCCGGAACTGTCCGCTCATCCCGAGATGGGCGACCACAGCATCTCCATCGGCCAGCGGCAGCCACAGGTATTTTCCCCGCCGCCGCACCGCCTGCACGGTGCGTCCGGCTGCCGTGGTGGCGAAGTCGTCGGGGCCACCGACATGGCGGCGCAGCACCCGCGGGTCCNNCTGCAATGGTGCGATGGCTGACGGCGGTTTCCAGGCCTCGGCGAACCACCTCGACTTCGGGCAGCTCCGGCATCGGCCTACTGTTCGCCGGTGATGGCCCGGAAGGCGTGCTCGGCTGCGCCTTGCTCGGCCTGTTTCTTGGAAGTGCCGTGACCAGCTTCGAATCGGTTGCCGGTCACCACCGCGACGGCGTCGAATCGCTTGTCGTGGTCGGGGCCGGATTCGGTGATCTGGTAGCTGACCGGTCCCAACTCACGTTCCGCGCACAGCTCCTGCAGGCTCGTCTTCCAGTCCAATCCCGCGCCCAGTGCTGCCGCTTCGGTGACCAGCGGGTCGAAGAGATGGCGGATCAACCGATCGGCGCCCTCGCGTCCACAAGAGATCAGGACCGCACCCAAAAAAGCTTCCAGGGAGTCAGCCAAGATGGAGGACTTATCGTTGCCGCCGGTGGTCTGCTCGCCGCGGCCCAGCCGGATCTCAGAACCCAGATCGAGGTCACGCGCCACGTCGGCGAGGCTGTGGGAGTTGACCACCGCAGCCCGCAGCTTGGCCAGCCGGCCTTCGGGAAGCTCGGGATAGGTCCGGTAGAGATGCTCGGTGACCACGACTCCGAGCACTGCGTCGCCGAGGAATTCCAGGCGTTCGTTGTGGGGCAACCCACCGTTTTCGTAGGCGTAGGACCGGTGAGTCATGGCAAGGCCGAAGAGCTGGGGATCAAGATCGATACCCAGTTCGTTCAGCAGCCGCTGAGCACGGCCCGGAGGCGCATCACTCCCGGCCACCATGTCTGTGCTCAGGAGTCCAGTACCTGCCGACGCGCAGCGCGCGGGCCGTACTGGCCGCACTCGGGGCAGGCAGTGTGCGGCAGGTGCTTGGCACCGCACGCAGCATTGGCGCAGGTAACCAGAGTCGGCGCAGAGGTCTTCCACATCGACCGGCGGGCCCGGGTGTTAGCACGGGACATTCTCCGCTTGGGGACGGCCACGGCGATTCTCCTAGTTCTTCGTTTCGTCTTCGGTCTGAGTCCACTCCACCAGACTGTTCCATCGAGGGTCGATGGCATCAGTGTGCCGATGATCCGGTGCGGTGTTCAGGTTCTCCCCACATTCGGGACACAACCCGGCACAGTCCGGACGACACAATGGCGTGAACGGCAGGTCAAGCACCACAGCGTCCCGCAGGATCGGCTCGAGGTCAATCAGCGTGCCCTCGATCCGACTGGCCTCCTCGTCGTCGAGTTCCTTGCCGGGGTAACAGAACAATTCCTGGAGATCGATCAGTTCGACCGAACTGATCTCCTCCAGGCAACGGGTGCAGTTACCTTTCAGCAGAACCTCGGCGGTTCCGGTGACCAACACTCCCTCCCCGACCGATGCCAACTGTAGGTTGAACTCGATGGGTGAGCCGAGTGGTACTCCGATTACTTCGATGCCGAGATCCGCAGGAGCCTCCGCGACCCGGGTGATTTCCAGCACCTCACCCGCCCTCCGACTCAAGTCATGAGTGTCCAGGACGAACCCGGATCGGGGGTCAGGCAGGCTGGGAGTCAACTCGGTTCCCTTCGGCATGGCTCGGCAGCGTCATAACCAACGAAGAACTCTACCAACCCAGGTGGTCAGCGGCAAAAGCGGGGTCAGCTCTGCACGCGGGGCAGCGTGCGTGTGGCGTCGTCCTCGACCTGGTCGAGGTTTTGGTCGAGCGAGGAACGATGCGCCAGGCGCTCGCGCATCGTGCGCACCTGAGCCATGGTCTTCAACAATCCGGCCTCAAAACTCGCAATACGGGCATCGACGTAGGCATCGGCCTCGCGGCGCAAGGCCTCAGCGTCAACCAACGCCTGCTGCTGCATCTCTGCGGCCTGCCGTTGCGCTTCTTGATTCACCGGGCCCTGGCTAGCCAGGTACTTCGCACGGTCCTCGGCGGCGGCCACGATCTGCTTAGCCTCCTCCTGGGCGCGTTCCAAGGTCTCCAGTGAGGTCGACGTGACCCGCTGAGCTTCCTGCAGATCGTCGCTGAGCGCCGCCAAGGCACTGTCGACCAGGCCCATGAGTTCGGACCGATTCACCATGCAGGACGCCGACATCGGCACCGACTTGGCGTTCGCGACAACATCCTTCAAGCGGTGAAGAGCCTGCTCGGTTCGATCAATCATCGCCCCCACCCTTCTTCAGTCGATCTACGGGCGATTTCCCTCGCCACCGGCACCGGTACAAAGGTCGTGATGTCACCGCCATGGATCGCGATCTCTCGCACCATCGACGAGGACAACGTCGACCACTGTGAGGCCGCCGGCAGGATCAAGGTCTCGATACCGCCGACAACCGAGTTCAAGTTTGCCATCTGCAACTCGAGTTCGAAGTCCGCGGCGAAACGAACACCTTTGACGACCACCTTGCCGCCGTGCTTGTTCACGAAGTCGACCAACAGCCCGGTCACCTGATCCACCTTGATGTTGTCGAGGTGGGCGGTCGACTCCTCAACCAGTTGCACCCGCTCGGCAGCGGTGAACAGGTATTGCTTGGTCGAGTTCTGACCCACCGCAACGAGCACCTCGTCGAAGATCTGCGCAGCGCGGGTGATCACGTCGAGGTGTCCATTGGTGATCGGATCAAAAAATCCCGGACATACAGCTAGCAAAGTCATTCCTTCATGGCGAAGTACAGCAGCGTCTCACCGTAGCGCCGCGACCAGCGCTGCGTCATCGCAGCCGGGAATTGTGGGGCCTCATCTCTGGACGAACGCTCGAGGATGAGCAGCCCGTCCGGCTTCAACCAGTCGCGTTCCACGACCAAGGCCATCATTCGGTCACACTCGTCGTTCGACATCGCATAGGGCGGGTCGGCCCAGACGACATCGGCCTGGATCGACCGGATTCCCGATAGCCAGGGTTCCACCGCTGCGGTGACCACCCGAGTATCCAGCCCGAGCACCGCGGCATTGTCCCTGGCGATCGCGGCGACCTTCGGCTGCGATTCCACCGCAAAGGTGGGCTGGGCGCCGCGGCTGGCAGCCTCCAAGGCAACCGCGGCCGAACCGGCATACAGATCGATCAGGGCCAGATCACACAGCTGCTCGTCGGCCGGTTCACCGCTGGTGCCAGCCCAGTCGGCGATCGCAGAGAAGAGTGCCTCGCGCACCCGGTCAGTGGTGGGACGGGTGCTGTCCTGTGCCGGGGTGCGCAGCCGGTGGCCTTTGCGACTACCTGCGATGATCCTGGTCACAGACGAAAGCGTAGGGCGATCACGCGCTGTCCAGCCAATCGCCGCCTGCCAGGCGTTCGGTGAACCGGATGGCATCGGCGAAACCGGGGATGGCCAGTTCCGGGTCGCGGCGAACACATTCGATAGCCAGTTCACGAGCCGCAGCGATGACCTCGGCATGCTCGGTGACTCGCAGCAGCCGCAGGCTGGAGCGCGTTCCGGCCTGCGCCGAACCCAGCACGTCGCCCTCGCGACGCTGTTCCAGATCCAGCTCGGCCAACTGAAAGCCGTCGCGGGTCGCCGCCACGGCCTCCAGCCGTTGCCGAGCGGGCTCACCGGCGGCCACGGCGGTGATCAGCAGGCACACACCGGGATGTTCACCGCGACCGATGCGTCCGCGCAGCTGATGAAGCTGGGAGACTCCGAATCGGTCCGCGTCCCACACCACCATCATCGAGGCATTCGGCACATCGACGCCGACCTCGATCACGGTGGTCGCCACCAGTACATCGGTGTTGCCGGCGGCGAAGTCGGCCATCACCTGATCCTTTTCCTCGCTGGGGAGCTGTCCATGCAGCACCTGCAGGCGCACACCCGCGAGCGGACCGGACGTCAACTCTGCGGCCAACTCGACCACACCCTTGCCGTCGGTGGTGGCCTTCTGCCCACCGATTTTGGGCGCCACCACGAAGACCTGACGACCGGCGTTGACTTCTTCGACGACGCGCTGCCAGGCGCGATCGACCCATTGCGGTCGGCTGGCAGCGTCGACCACCACCGTCGAGACCTCGGCACGCCCGGCCGGGATCTCGGTCAGCGTGGAGGTCTCCAGGTCACCGAAGATCGTCATGGCCACCGAGCGCGGAATCGGCGTCGCGGTGAGCACCAGCACATGCGGATGCTTGTCGGCCTTGCTGGTCAGCGCAGCGCGTTGCTCGACACCGAAACGGTGCTGTTCATCGATCACGACCAGACCAAGCTCGGCAAACTGCACCTGGTCGGAGAGCAGCGCGTGGGTTCCGATCACGATGCCCGCCTCACCACTGGCCGCCCGCAGCAATGCCGAACGCTTGGCCGCAGTCGACAACGAGCCGGTCAACAACACCACATCGGTGGCCTGCTCCGGTGCGCCCAGCAGCCGTCCGCCACCCAGATCACCCAGGAGTCTGGTGATGGTCTGGAAGTGCTGGGCGGCCAACACCTCGGTGGGGGCCAGCAGAGCGCACTGGCCGCCGGCGTCGATGACCGACAACATGGCGCGCAAGGCTACGACCGTCTTGCCCGAACCCACCTCGCCCTGCAGCAGGCGTTGCATCGGAGTGGTCTTGGCGAGGTCGGCGAAGATCTCCTCCCCCACCTGCAGCTGACCGGCTGTCAACGCGAACGGAAGCCGCTGCTCGAAAGCGTCCAGCAACGCGTCGGCACGACGGCAGCGCGGCTCGGCCTGCCGGGCGGACGCATCGGCGCGCCGGTAGGCCATGGTGAGCTGGGTCGCCATGGCCTCATCGAAGATCAGTCGTTGCGCTCCGGCGTCGGCCTGGGAGCGGTTGACGGGCTGGTGGACCGCGGCGAAGGCCTCCGACAGCTCCAGCACTTCGGCTTGCTCACGCAGCCAGGCCGGCCAGGGATCGTCGCTGCCGCTGAACGCAGCCAGCGCCAACCGGGCACACTCTGCGACCTTCCAGGTCGGCAGCTTGGCGGTAGCGGGGTACATCCCCACCAGGCCGCCTTGGGACAAGGCAGCCAGGCGTTCTTTCTCTTCGGAGTTGGCGACGATGCGTCCGGCTTCGTCCATCATCACGAAGACCGGATGGCTCATCTGCAGCTGGTCGCGGAAGACGCCGACCTTGCCGACGAAAAGCCCCGAATAGCCGGCGCTGAGTTGGCGCTCCCACCAGTCCAGCAGGTGCGACTTGCCGAAGAAGGTCGCACTGAGGCGTCCGCTGCCGTCGGTGAGGGTCACTTCCAGGCGTCCGGGCCGGGGCTTACCGCCCGGGGCGCTGTGTGACTCAAATCGCTGCAGCTTTGCAACGCGGGCTGTGACCGCGACTAGTTCACCAGGGATCAAGCTACTCAGGTCGGTCAGGTCGGTGCCGGACAGGTAGTGCCGCGGGATGTGTCGCAGCAGATCGCCGACGGTGTGGATGGGCAGTGCGGTGAACTCCTTGGCGGTCCGCTCCCCCAGCACTGTCGCCAAGGATGCGGTCAGCTCCGCGTACGCCCGAGTACGCCATCCACCGATCGAAGCTTCCACAGTTGGTCAGCCTAGGCGCTGGCACCGACGAGGCGGTGCAGACGGCTCGCACGGCGGGCTAGTTCCGGCCCGATAACCAGAATCGGTAGTAGCCGAAACCGATCGCTGTCACGGCGGCGAGGACGACCAGGATCCCAACGATCAGTCCCTCGCCGAAACCGAGGACGACCCCACCCACCACAGCGACCAGAAGGCCAACGACACCGAGGACCATTCCCAGCGCTCCCCACCGGGCACCGGAGCGACGCTGCTCGTCACGGACGTCCTGCGAAGCCGGCGGGCTGGCCTGCGCCATCACCAGTGGCGCGTTCGGAGGGCTGAGAACGTCCCAGCTGGGGAGTTCACCCTGATCATCGATCATGCCGTCAGGCTCGGCGTCGGTCGGCTTCGCGGACTTGTCAGGATCGGAGGTGGTCACCGCGCAATCATCGCAGAACACAGCAAGAGACCCGCCGAAGCGAGTCTCTTGCAGGAAGTTCGGTCAGCGGGTGACGCGTCCGGCCTTCAGGCAGGACGTGCACACGTTCAGACGCTTCGGGGTGCCCTCGACGGTCGCCCGAACCCGCTGAATGTTCGGATTCCAGCGCCGGTTGGTCTTCTTCTTCGACCAGGGCACGTTGTGACCGAAGCCGGGGCCCTTGCCACAGATGTCACACACAGCAGCCACTGGATTACTCCTCGTTTAGTCGCACGTCGCGCACCCGTGAGGTGCACGCGAAAGAAGCCCCACAACAGGGACCGCACTACGATACCTGAACCGCAGCCGTGGTTGCGAATCGAGACGGAGTCAGGACTCCACCACGATCGGCAGGATCATCGGGCGACGACGATAGTTGTTGTTCACCCAGCGTCCGATGGTTCGGCGCACCAACTGCTGCAACTGGAAGGTGTCTTCGACTCCGTCGGCCAAGGCACGCTCAATCACCCCGACCAGGTCAGGTCGAACCTGGTCGAACACCGAATCGTCATCGACGAAACCGCGGGCGTGAATGTCGGGACCGCTGACGATCTGCTGGGATCGGAAACTCACCACCGTCACCACGCTGATGATGCCTTCTTCGCCCAGGATCTTGCGATCGGTGAGTTCGGTATCGGACACCTCGCCTTCGGTCAGACCGTCGACGAAGATGTAGCTGCAGTCGAGTTGACCGACCACCCGTGCCTTACCACCTGCCGGAAGGTCGATCACCGCACCGTCCTCGACAGGGAACACCCGGTCGGCAGGTACCCCGGTATCGATGGCCAACTTGGCATTGGCGATCAGGTGACGCACCTCGCCATGGACCGGCAGCACGTGCCGAGGGGTGATCAGGTTGTAGCAGTACAGCAGTTCACCGGCGCTGGAGTGCCCCGAGACGTGCACCATCGCGTTGCCCTTGTGCACCACGCTGACCCCATTTCGGCTCAGCCCGTTGATCACCCGATAGACGGAGTTCTCATTGCCCGGAATCAGCGAGGACGCCAGCAGCACCACGTCCCCCGGTCCTGCGGTGATCACCGGGTGCTCGTGGTTGGAGATACGGGACAAGGCGCTGAGCGGTTCCCCCTGCGAGCCGGTGGAGATGATCAACACCTGATCGTCGGGATAATCCTCGATCTCCTTCAGATCGATCAAGGTGTTCTCGGGGACCTTCAGGAAGCCCAACTCGCGGGCGACCGTCATGTTGCGCAGCATGGAGCGCCCGACATAGACGACCTTGCGGCCGTGTTTGACGGCGAGGTCCATGACCTGCTGGACGCGGTGCACGTGGGAGGCGAAGCAGGCCACGATCAGTTTCTGCTGGGCGCTGGCGAAGACCCGCTCCAAGGCGGGTTCGATGTCGCGTTCGTGGGCGGTGAAGCCCGGCACATCGGCGTTGGTCGAATCGACCATGAACAGATCGACGCCTTCTTCTCCTAGCCGGGCGAATCCGCGCAGGTCGGTGAGCCGATGATCCAAGGGAAGCTGATCCATCTTGAAGTCGCCGGTGTGCAGTACGGTTCCGGCCTTGGTCCGGACTGCCACGGCCAAGGCGTCCGGAATGGAATGGTTGACCGAGTAGAACTCCAGGTCGAACTCGCCCATCTGAACCCGCTCGCCTTCGGCGACCTCCCGCAGGTCAACCTCGCGCAGTCGATGTTCGCGCAGCTTGGCGCTCAGCAGAGCCAAGGTGAGCCTGGAACCGAAGACCGGAATATCGCCGCGCCGACGAAGCAGGTAGGGCACACCGCCGATGTGGTCCTCGTGGCCGT
>DMIX01000179.1 GCA_003451975.1 Propionibacteriaceae bacterium | reverse complement strand
GGTGAAGGTGGCGTCCAGTCCGCCGCCGGTGACCCGCCATGGCTTGCGCCACTCGGCGAGGTCGTAGTCCCACGTCAGCTCCTCGGAGATCTTGGTCAACACGCCATCGATCAGGATGCCGTTCTCGGTCGACCCGGTGCCCTCGGTCCAGCGCCCGCCTACTTGGAGCCCGAACGCGACACCGTCGACCAAGCCCGATCCGGCGCCCCAGTTCCAGGCGATGTCGTAGGGCCAGCGGCCCCGGCCGTGGTCGAGCACCGCCCAGGATTGGCCCGCGGGGATGGGGTATTCGGTGCCTTCGATGCGCAGCACCCCGACGGCGGGCAAGGCCACATCCTTGACGGTGTATTGGAAGCGCCGCCTCGACCACGGCGCCACCACAGCCAGGCAGTCGTGCCGGTCGGGTCTGACCACCTCAACATCGAAGGATGCTTCGGGAATCTCGGCATGAAGCCTGACGATGCCATCGCTGTGGTCGATCTCCACCAGGAAGTCCTTGGCCACCGCCCGAACCGGGCCCTGGTCCAGCGACGGCGGCAAGATCGCGCCACGGGGCGGAATCAGAGTGGGCGCCCGACCCCAGGTGCGCTGCTCGGTTCGGTCGAAGATCCACACCTCGTGGACTGCGGCATAGTCGATCAACGACACCGTGAGAGCCAACACGTGGCTGGGAGTGGCGACATTCCAGTATTCCCAGCGCTTATTACGTCCCCAACTCCCGGTGCTTCCGATTCCGGAGGTGTCCACCAGCGGACGGCGCGCCCAACCCACGGCTGCGGGGTTCAGATCCCCGGACGGCAGTGTCAGCGAAACCGGCTCGGTGAGTTCTCGTTCAACCACGAATTTCATTGTTCCACCGATGCCTCGCGTCGTAACCAGGCGTCAGGAATCAATGAGCGTCGATGAATCCGAACACGCCGTCGGCGATCATCTGCACCGCGATGGCGCTGAGCAATAGGCCGGCGATCCGGGACGCCAGCACTGTCCCGGATTCACGCAGCAGTGAACGCAACGCGTCGGCGTAGCGCATCGCGAGCCACACCAGCAGCATGACCACGATGAGCGCAGCACCGACCGTGAGGTAACCGGCCAGATCGGGCTGTTGCTGCACCGCCAGCATCATGGCGACGATGGCGCCGGGGCCGGCCATCAACGGTGTGCCCAACGGCACGATGGCCACGTTCACGCCATCATGGGAGGTCGGTTCTTCGGCGCGTCCCATCAGCAGGTCCAGGGCCACCAACAGCAGCAGGAGACCTCCTGATGCGGTCATGGCCGGCACGGAGACTTGCAGGTAAGTCAGGATCTGGCGACCGAACAGGGCGAACACCGCGATCACCGCGAAAGCCACAACCGATGCTCGCCACGCTGCGCGGCGTCGTTGGGCAAGATCCAGTCGTCGAGTGAGCCCCAGGAACACCGGCAGCAACCCCGGCGGATCCACAATGACGAACAGAGTCACGGCCGTGGTGAGAAACAGGTCCAGATTGAAGCCCACCGGCCAACTCTATCGAGCTTCGCCGCTGACGCCGACTTCAGATGTGGAACAGCGGCTCGACGCCCGCCGGCAGCTGGTCGTCGTCGACGATCGCTTTACCGAACGGGAAGCACGTCACCGGGATCATCTTCACGTTCGCGATGGCCAGGGGAATACCGATGATGGTGATCGCCTGAGCGATGGCCGTGGTGACGTGGCCGATGGCCAGCCACAGCCCGGCCACGATGAACCAGATCACATTGCCCAGCGCGGAGCCGAAGCCCGCACTGGGTTTGCTGATGACGGTGCGCCCGAAGGGCCACAGGGCAAAGCCGGCCATACGGAAGGAGGCGATCCCGAAGGGGATCGTGACGATGAAGATGCACGCAACGATGCCGGCCAGGATGTAGCCCAAGGCCAGCCACAGGCCGCCGAAGACCAGCCAGATGAGGTTCAGAAGGAATCGCACGACTCCATCAAACCCCATCCGCTGCGCGACCGGGCTCGGACTTCACCCTGAGATGTCCCCCGCCGTCACCCCGAAAGATCCTGTTGGTTGAGGTCGGGCACTGTCGCCATGACCCCAGAACACCTGATCACACGACACACGGGCTGCCACAACCCCCAGCGCCGCGGCAGCCCGTGCCGTTTCCCCCGCCGAAGCAGGGGACGAACTCGGCGACACCCGTTCATCGTGGTCGCCGCCGGTAGATTAGACCGTTCACACCGGTGTGAGAAAGGGGTTCACTGAAAAAGGTGGGCTTCGCAGTTCTTTCCGCGATCTCCGCGTGATGCAGCCTCGGGGCCGACCGTGTTCTTATGATGACTCCCATGCCTGCCGCCCGACCCATTCACCGTGATGTCGTCTCCTATGTGCGTCGATCGGCCCGCATGAACGAATCACAGCTCAAGGCCTGGCAGAAGTATCACCACGACTGGGTGATCGAGGTTGACGCTGCTGAGCGCGAAACCTCGATCGCACCGCACGCCCACGTCGATTGGACCGCCCGTTTTGGACGACAGGCACCCTTGATGGTCGAGATCGGCTGCGGCACCGGCCATGCCATGACGGCGCTCGCCGAAACCCACCCGCAGGCCAATCTGATTGGCTTCGAAGTGTTCACCCCGTCAGTGGCCTCAACCTTGAGCAGACTGGCGCGCCATAATCTCAGCAACGTGCGGCTGGTGGTGGCCGACGGAGCACAGGGGGTGGAGATGCTGTTCGAACCCGCCAGCATCACCGAGTTGTGGACCTTCTTCCCCGACCCCTGGCACAAGGCTCGCCACCACAAGCGCCGTCTGGTCAACCCGAGGTTCGCCGAGATCGTTGCCTCCCGATTGGTCCCCGGAGGCGTGTGGCGGCTGGCCACCGACTGGGCCGATTATGCCGAGGCCATGCTTGAGACCTTGGACGCCAACGAACTGCTGGTGAACAGCCATGACGGCTGGGCGCCACGTTTCGAGCAACGACCGCTGACCAAGTACGAGCAGCGCGGACTGGACGCCGGCCGCACCGTCTTCGACCTGACCTACCGACGCCGATGACACGCTTCCGCCTCGATCTGGGCTATGACGGTGCCGCCTTCCACGGCTGGGCGGCCCAAACCGGCCTGCGTACCGTCCAAGGGGAGCTGGAGACCTGGATCGGTCGCGTACTGCGACTCGACGAGCCGCCGGTGCTCACCTGCGCCGGGCGCACCGACGCCGGGGTACATGCTCGCGGCCAGGTCGCCCATCTCGATCTGGACCTCCCTGAACCGGAGGACCTCGCCCGAACCTTGCAGCGCCGACTGCGCCGAGCCCTGCCCGAGGACGTGGCGGTGTTCAGCGTTGAGGTGGCACCGCCGGGTTTCGATGCCCGCTTCGCGGCGATCTGGCGTCGCTACCGCTACCACCTCAGCGACGGCGTCCTGGATCCGTTGCAGCGTCATACCACCGCGGCGATGCGTGGTGAGATCGAGGTGGCCCGACTGCACCACGCCGGTCAGGCGCTGCTCGGGCTTCACGATTTCGCCGCATTCTGTCGGGCCCGCGAGGGTGCGACCACCATTCGTCGTTTGCAGGAACTGCGCGCCGAGCGTCTTCCCGATCGCCGCATCCGAGTGGAGGTGCGCGCCGACGCGTTCTGCCATTCCATGGTGCGATCGCTGGTGGGTGCCTTGGTCGAGGTCGGCACTGGCCGACGCGACGATTCCTGGCTGGTGGGCCTGCTGGACGCCGAGGCGCGCAGCAGTGAGGAGCCGGTGGCGGCGGCGCACGGACTGGTGCTGGAGGAAGTCGGCTACCCTTCGGTCGATCAGTTAGAACTGCGGGTCGCCGAGGCCCGCGCCCGCCGGGAGCTGCCGTGAGTCATTACTTCGAGACGCCCACTGGCCCCGAACGTCGCCGCGAGGTGCGGATGAGCTTCTGGGAGACCGAGTGGACGTTCACCACTGCCGCCGGCGTCTTCTCCGCCGAACGGCTGGACCCGGGTACGGCTGTGCTGTTGCGGGAGACGACGCCCAGCGGTTCCGCCAAACGACTGTTGGATCTGGGATGCGGCTACGGCGTGTTAGCCGTTGCGCTGGCCAGCGCNNCGGTGGATGTAAACCCGCGCGCCTTGGAATTGGTGGTCGACAACGCCCAGGCCCACGGCGTCGCCGATCGGGTCTTCGCACTCACCCCCGAGCAGGCCGATCCCGACGCACGCTATGACGAGATCTGGTCGAATCCGCCGATCCGCATCGGCAAGGCCGCCCTACACGAGTTGCTGCTGACCTGGTTGCCGCGATTGGCGCCCGATGGCGTGGCCCGCTTGGTCGTCGGCAAGAACCTGGGAGCCGATTCGCTGCAGGCTTGGCTGATCGAGCAGGGTTACTCCTGTGAGCGCTACGCCAGCGCGAAGGGCTTCCGACTCTTCACGGTCTCCCACAGGTGAGGAGGGGCGACGTCGGCGAAGAGTACTCACCTGCCGATTCCGAGCACCCGATACCGCGGCTCTCCTGCTGCCATTGAGTGGATATGAGCTCTAGGGTTGACTTCGTCGTATTCCACACCGAGATGAGGGACCTCCATGAGTGATGAGAACAGCCCGGAAGAAGGCGGATTCTTCGACGGCTTGCTGGACAAGGCCAAGGAATTCGGCGATCAGGCGAAAGACTTCGCCGGGGAAGCCATGGACAAAGCCAAGGACTTCGCCGAGGACCTGCCTGAGAACGCCAAGAAATTTGCCGACGAAACCGGCACCGCCGTCAAAGGCTTCGCCGAAGACCTGCCCGAGAACGCCAAGAAGCTTGCCGATGACGCCAGCAGTGCCGTCAAGGGGCTGGTGGACGGCGACACCAAGAACGACGACGCGCAGTAGGCGCGAAACCACCGACGACGAAGGGGGCACCGGGCGAGCCGGTGTCCCCTTCGCGCGCCCGCTCTCGCGCCAACGGCGTGGCATGTCTCAGCGGGAATCTGTGATTGCTGGGATGGTCGGCCTCAGCCGCAGTGTGCAGTAGGGTGAGCGCACCTGAACGTGATGGGGGAACCCGGTGAGAATCCGGGAC